>JASHYQ010000092.1 GCA_030042955.1 Thermoplasmata archaeon | reverse complement strand
TCGAACGCTCCGGCCCGGTACCAGAGCCCCAACGTGATGGAGAGGGTGAGCAGTCCGTGTGCGACCCGGCCGCCGAAGAGGCGAGGACGGGCGAACGCCTCGTCCAGATGCAGGGGATTCTCGTCGCCGGTGAGGTGGGCGAACTGGTCGATGTCCGCCACCGACACCGTTCTCGAGGGGGTGGAGGTCACTTCGCCAGCCCGGAATCGATCGGGGTAGGCAGGCGCGGAAGGTACTGTGCCGCTCATGGCGTCGAAGGCGGAGCCTCGCGAACGATTTGATGCTTGGGTTCACCTGCTCGGGGCACGCCGGCCGCGCGAGGGTTGCCACGGGGGCGCGGACGAGTCCGTTCTGCGTGACCTCGTCCCTGGATGTCAGGTCGCTGACCTTCAGATCCGCACTTCATCCCGACGTCGGCGCATCGAGAGCCCGGTACGGTCTCGCCCCGGGCCTGGCAAGGGGACGAGGTGTTTGGTGTCAGGGAGGATGCACATGCGGCGCAACGATAGGAGGACGGCTCGAGCGACGCTCTCGCGAGCCCCGAGCGGGCCTAGGTTCCGGGTGGAGCCGGCTTGACGGGGAGTGTATGGCTCCGCCCGGGGTCCAGTACACTCCGCACGCGGGCGCGGAGGGCTAGGTACGCGGAACATGCAGGCGATCGGAACGTGGGAGGGCGGCTTTCAGACGACGTTGGAAGATGGTCGGGGCCACTCCACTCGCGTCGACCTTCCCATCGATGAGGGCGGATGGAACCTCGGTACGTCGGCGCTCGAACTCTCCGTGCTATCCCTCGCCGGGTGCATCACGACGATCTTCGCGCTGGTCGCGAAGCGTCGCAGGCTCCGGTTCGACGGCCTGCGAGTGCAACTCGAGGCGCACCGCCCGGAAGGGGCACTCACCATCGAGTCGGTGGAGGGGACTCTTCGCGTGGTGACCTCGGCCCGCGAGAAGGACGTCGAGGCCGCTCTGGGCATCACCCTGAGAACCTGCCCCGTCGGGGTTCTTTACGAGCGTGCAGGTATCCCCGTTCGGGTGCGGTCCATGGTGGTCGCTCCCGACCTGATGGTGGCCTGCGCTACCCCATGACCCCCGGGAAAGGGAACGAGGCAGGGCCCGCCCTCTGAGCCCCACCGACGATGGCGAGATCCCGAGGAAGCCGGACGGCCACGTTGGATACCCGGGTGGTGGCCGTGGCGCTCGTTCGATCGGGGGTGCCCCTGGTGGAGGTGGCCCACGGGCTTTCGTACCGACCTCAGACCGTCCGCCGGTGGGTGACCGAATTCACCAAGCACGGGATGGATGGCTTGCGGAGTCGAAGGCCCGGGGGTCGGCGGCCCCGTCTGGGGGACAACCAGCTCCGTCGCTGGCTCGAATCGACGTTCCTGGGGGCAGGATCCCCGGCTCGGGACTCCTCGACGCTCCGAGGATGGGCACGCCGGGTCGCGCCGGAGGCGGGTGTGGAGTACGATGTGGACCACCTCGCCCGTCGGATCCGCGACATCTTGCGAGAGCGCGATAGAAATCTGCCGGCCCGGCAAAGGTTGAAATCCCCGTCGGTCGACGCCCGCTCCATGGCGGCCTCCCCGAGCCACGTGAAGGAACGAGACGAGCTCGACGCGGCGATACGCTCCAAGGACGCAACCAAGGTCCATGGACTGCTAGAGCGGAATCCGCAGTTGGTGGAGAGCTCGAACGCCGACGGCCTCTCCCCCCTCACGGTAGCGGTCTACGCGGGCGCGGCCGACATCGTCTCGGAACTCAGTTCCCGGGTCCACCCCACGATCTTCGAAGCCTCCGCGATGGGGAACACGCTCCTCCTCGACCGCCTCCTGGTACGCGATCCCGCGTTGGTCCGGTCCTTCAGCCCCGACGGATGGACTCCCCTCCACCTAGCGGCGCATTTTGGACAGGCCGAAGCCGCCCGCCTGCTGATTTCCCGCGGGGCGTTCGTCAACACCATCGCGCGAAACGGGGTGGCGAACCAGCCCCTCCAGGCCGCCCTCGCCGGAGGCTCGGTCGAGGTTGCCCGAATCCTAATCGAAGCCCACGCCGACGTCAACCACCGGAGCCACGGGGGCGTCACGGCAGCCCACCTCGCGGCGGTGAGCGGCAGCGTGGAGTCGATGGAGATGCTGAGGAAGGCCGGCGCCGACCTTACCGCTAAGTCCACGGGGGGGAAGTCGCCGCTGGACTTCGCAAGGGAGTACCACCGGGCCGACCTCGCGGCGTGGCTGGAACGAACCGTCGACACTCAATAGGAGCCACCGCCCGGGGGTCGTCTCCCGCACGTCGCAAGAAAGTTCGGGTGCGGGGAGAGGGATTTGAACCCACGAACCCCTACGGGACCAGACCCTGAATCTGGCGCCTTTGGCCAAGCTTGGCAATCCCCGCGCGGGGGGGCGGAGCGAGGTCCGGCTTAAGATGGTTGGGGGCGACGCGCTCTCGGCGCGGTGACGTCCGCGCCCTTCTCGGCGGCGAGCACGTCCATCGCCTCGTCGACCGTCGC
>JASHYQ010000006.1 GCA_030042955.1 Thermoplasmata archaeon | reverse complement strand
GTCCCGAGCGCTGACCACTCGGGGCGCACGAGGGCCGAATCCGAGGGAGCTTCCGAGCAACGCGGCGGCAGTCGTTCCCCTCCCTCTCCTCGCTTAGGTATATCTCCCAGCATCCATTCCGGGACCTGATGGGACCCCTGCCTGTCCCCGAGCTCTCGGGGAGGCGGACTCGAGAGCGTTTCCCTAGGCTCGGTAGCCTTCGGCTCTGACGAGATCGACTCCCTCGACATTGCAATCCTAATCATGGACGGGACCGCTCTTGGGGTGAATGCCTACGAGCTGCACGAGGGATACTAGGCGGTGATCCCGACGGCGGCTCCATCCCAGGTCGGAGTCTTCGATCTCGCTGCGGTCGAGAGCGACCGCTATGGACACACTCGTAGCCTGAGGGCGCTTTGTTTAGCGATGATGGTGCTCATGCTCTTGATTGCCGGAATCGGGGCCTGGCTAACGGTGGGGGCGCTCCAGGCGCGCGCGGACGCCGCTGTGCTGGTCGGGACCTTGTCACTGTTGGGCGGCGGCGCCCTGATCTCGGTGGCATTTGCGGGGCTGTATGCAGTCACTCGCCGGGGACCCACATCGATGGAGGTATCAGGAGAAGGTCTGGTTCTCAACTACCCAAGTCGGGGAGTTGGGTTTCAGACGAGTTGGCAAAGCACTCGGCTGAAACTGACCGTCTACGACGACCGGGGACTCGGGAGTTTCTACAGGAGCGGCCGGCCCCGAACGGTGAAACTCGTTCTACGGGCGAACTGGAAAGTGAGTGTCGCCTTGACTCCGGAAGCCCTAGCTGCGTTGCTGCACGCAGCACGAGTGAATGGGCTCGGAGTCGAGGGGGAGGTCCAGACGCCAACCTCGCCGGGCCCCGTCCGGAGAATTGTGATTCGCGCGGCTCGCGGCTGAGCCGGAGCACTTGCGAGCGATCTGAGTCCCGGGTTGTGAACGACGGTTCGCCCTCACTGGTCTGCCTACGGCGCTGATTGCGGTCCGCCATCGTCCGCGCCCGTCCTTCATGAAGGCGCCGGGGCCACCGCCGCCCGCGACGCCGTCATGAGGACCCGGGCTCGCGTCTCGCTCGCGCCGCTCGCCGCGAGCCCTGCGCGCTCGCTAAACTAGCGCCGATGACTGCAATCAGCGCGCCTCGCGCGACCGCGAGCTGCGAGGTCGCGAACCGGTTCCCTGCCGGATCGACCGCCGCAGAGGTCCGCCTCCCCGGCACCGACCGGACCTACGAGATCCGGGACGTGCTCCACGGGGTTAGCCTCCGCTGGGACCCCGCGACCCACACCTGGCACGGGCGTCTCCGATAGAGGGGAGCGCATCCCTGGAGCGGCGGTTCGGCCTCGTCCCCCCCACCCTTCTCCGCGGCCAGGTCTGGCAACCGCTAGCCCGTCGGAGTCACGGCCCATCGCGACGTGCCCGCCTTCGCATCCGTGCGGCGAAGTCGGAGGGAAACTGCAGGGGGTGTAAGCCCTGCTTCTGTTCAGTTCCCTGCCGCGGGAGTGAGTGGGTCCGTGCCGTTCGGGCCCCAACTTATCGGCCGCTCAATAGGGGTCCCTTTCGCCCACCCAGGGGGTGCTCCAAGGTCGGCAACTCTTCTCGTAAGACGCTGTGTGGGATGAGCTCAGGGACTACCCGGTTACCGTGACGGTCTTCGGATCGAGTAACAAAATGGAAGAAGGGGTTACCGAGTCGAGGCCCGGTTGGACCTGACCCTTGGGGTCTAGAATCCTCCAAGGCCTGCGTCGTGAGATTTACCGGGTCGATCTTAATCAACCCCTCAGCAGAGCCCGGGTGGGCTCGAGGTGCTGCAGATGTTGTGCGTCCAAACGTTCCCGGTCCCGGTCTCATCCCAGTAGAGGTCGTACACTCCGCTGTTCTTGACGAGGTTGTGTGCGACCACGTCGTAGCTCGAATCGTTCGTGAGAGCGATACCGTATTGGACGCTGTCCTTGACCACGTTGCCGGTCACATGAGTGTTGTTCGCATTCCACAGATACACCCCGTCGTAGGCTCCAAGGATGTAGTTCCCGCTGACCACTGCGGAGGCGGAGTACACAAAGACCCCTCCTCCTCCGCCAATGATCGTGTTCCCCGACACGACTCCAGACTCGAGGACATCGTCGACGATCACGTCCGAGACGGCTTCGGTGTAGCATTCACAGCTGTTGTCGGAGACGATCGTGTTCCCGGTATCCACTGCGCTCAGGGTGGCGGGAATACCTTCGGCGGGTCCGTAGTCAAAGAAGACGATCCCGCTGCCTTCCCAGTTGGCCGCGATGTAGTTTCCGACCACATACACCGTCGACGGCAGCAGATTGGTCTTGTCGTACGACTGAGCCCCGATGATCGCGCCACCGAACATGATGTTCGTGAAAGAATTCCCGACGAAATAGAGCTGGCTGTTCGAAACGTCCACGAACTCTGGGGCCGGAGTGGAGCTGATCGAGTTGGAGCTCACCACGACGGTTGCGTCGAGGAGATTCTCGAAGTAGAACGCGGACTCGGACCAGTAGATCACGCTGTCCGTTAGCGAAAAGACGCCGGACACCGGAATCTGGTCGACAAACGGGTCGCTCCATCCCGCCGGTAGGAACATGCCCTCGTACACGATCGACGCGTCAAGGTTGAACGTGGACGGGGTTCCCAGCGGGATCGTCAGGTCTCCTCCCGCTCCGTTTATCGTCAATTGGGTGATTGCGGCGTTGGCTGCTTCGTCACCGGTAACGAGAATCACCGAGAAAAGAGCGGTGGTGTATGCGATATACGAGCTGAAGAGAGAGAACCAGCCCGGGGAAGTGAGGGGGTTTGCATACGGCTCGTTGATGGTCATCCGGCTGATCGAGAACGTCCCTCCGACGAAGGTGAACAGGTCCGGCCACGGATTCGACCCGGCAGCGCCCGTGGGGTTTCCAGCCCAGAACGGTACCGTAGCGGTGTTGTAGGCGGGGTTGGGGTCCGGCAGGTTCGGCAGTGCCTGAATGACGGTCCGTCCCTGGCCCGCCCCGACAAAGCTGCCCTCGAACCCATAGACGGCGATCTGCTCCGTGTAGTAGGTCCCCTTCACCAATTGGACCGTGCATCCCGAACCGTAGCTCACGCACGCGTTGAACGCCGCCTGAATGTCGGCCGTGTCGTTCACGCCGTTCGGATACACCACGATCGTGTGGTGGCTGTCAGTGCTCGCGAGAGCCGGGGAGAATGCGGTTGTTCCTCGGGCTGAGGCCGAGGCCGTCGCTCCCAGGGTCAACGTCAGCATCGCGACGGAGACCACCATCACGAGTACGGTCGTCGCAACTTTCTTTCCTCTTCTATTCCAATTCATTGCCTCTTTTCTCCTCCGGTCCCCCTCTTCTCCCTGGGACATCATTCGTCGGCACCGGAAGGGGAACCCTCCGGCCAGCGCCGACCAACGCCTTCAGTCGGCGACCTCGGGCCGTCGATTCCGGCTCGAGAACTCGAGGTCACCCACGCCGGAACTTCGCACCGTCCTCGGTGCAAGCCCGGGCTCGCGCCCACGGCGACCCGGACCACGCGCTCGTCGCGCATGGCTCACCG
>JASHYQ010000091.1 GCA_030042955.1 Thermoplasmata archaeon | reverse complement strand
CCTCGGGACGGCGGGGTCGTCCTCGCGACCACGACGATCCGCAAGGGCGGCCAGCCGACGGAGTTCGATGCGCAGGTCGACGCGTCGGGCCCCTACGACGTCGCCCTGGTGGAACTGGCCCCGGGCGCCCGCGTGACCTTGCAATTCACGGACGCACCTCCGGGAGGGCTCAAGGTGGGCGACCGCGTCGGAACGCGGCTCCGCCGCCTCTATCCGATGGAGGGCGAGTGGCGGTACGGGCGAAAGGCAGTGCCGAGTCTACGCGAACCCGGGTAGGTCCCGGTCGGCGGGCGGCTCGCCCCCTTTACGAACATACGGCTCCGCGGCGATGCCGAGGTGAGCCGCCAAGGTCCGGAACGTTTGGACCAGCTGCTGGATCGACTGCGCCATCTCTCGCTGCTCCGCCCGGAGCAGCCGCAACTCCTCGTGCAGGTTTCGCAGCTCCACCTCCCATCGCGCTTCGTCCGAACCGACCGTCATCGTGGATCGCCCGCGCCGCGCAGAGCGCACCCATAGATTACCTGCCGGGACCCGGAATTCGTTCCTTTGCCGGTGGTCACTCGAGGTGACCGAACCTTAAGTACCGGTATCGTAATTCCGATATCGGAATTACGATGAACGAAGTTCCAGACCCTCGGGGTCTTTCCCCTCGACCGGTCACTTGGTGGCCGGGGCGAAACCAGAGCAGCAACGCCCAAGAGCCCGTCCGGCTGCGGCCACCGGAGCAGGGAACATGACCGACGCCATCGTCGCAGAGGGCCTCACCCGCGTCTTCAACGGCTCGGTGAGGGCGGTCGACGGGGTCTCGTTCTCCGTCACGGAAGGCGAAATCTACGGATTCCTCGGTCCGAACGGGGCCGGCAAGACCACGACGCTTTCGATGTTGACTGCGGTGCTCGGGCTCACGTCGGGTCACGCCACGGTCGACGGACTCGACGTCACGAAGCACCCGCACGACCTGAAGCAGCGGATCGGCCTGGTCTTCCAGGAGTCGACCGCCGACCAGGACCTCACCGGTCGGGAGAACCTCGAGGTCGCTGCCGCGCTCTTCGGCGTGCCGCTGAGGGAGGCGCCGAAGCGGATCGACTACCTGCTCGAACGCCTCGCACTCGCCGATTCGGCGGACCGCCTCGTCAAGACCTACTCCGGAGGGATGCGGCGACGGCTCGAGCTCGCGGTCGGGATCATCCATTCGCCCCGTGTGCTGTTCCTCGACGAGCCGACCCTCGGCCTCGACCCGCAGGGCCGCGCCGGGTTCTGGAAGATCATCGGCGACCTGCGCAAGGAGTCGGGAATGACCGTCTTCCTCACGACCCACTATCTTGACGAGGCGGACGGGATGTGCGACCGCATCGCCATCATCGACCACGGCAAGATCGCTGCCTCGGGCACCCCTTCGGAACTCAAGGACCGGGTCGGCGGGGACGTCGTGACCGTCCGGCCGCTCGGGACCACGGGCACCCTGGAGGCCGCCCTCCGGGCCCTGCCCGGGGTCACTTCGGTGGCCGTCCAAGATGGGAGTTTCCGGGTGAAATGCCCCTCCGGGGAGACCCTGATCCCGAAGGTCGTGGCCGCGGCGACCGGACTCGGGGTTTCGCTCGCAGGGGTTTCGCTCCGCCGACCCAGTCTCGATGAGGTGTTCCTCGAGTTCACGGGCCGCGAGTTCCGGGAGGACGAGGGTCCGACCGCGACCGACCGCGCGGTGTTCCTGACCCGCTTTCAGGACGCGCGGAGGGGACGGCGATGAACGTTCGCCGCTGGAGCGCCCTCACCCGACGGGAGCTCCTCAAGATCGCTCGGAACCCGGCCGCCATCGCGACGTCGCTATTGCTGCCGATCCTGTACCTTCTCCTGTTCGGCCAGGGGTTCAACTTCACGAAACTCCTCACGATCCCGGGGTTGACTCCGGGGCAGCAGCAGCAGTACCTCGCGACCTACATTCTCGGGGCCCCGGACTACTTCTCCTACTTCGCCGCCGGGATGGTCGGGTTCGTCTGCGTGACCGCGACCCTCTTTGTCGGAGCGAACGTCATCTTTGACAAGCTGTTCGGAACCCTCAAGCGCACGGCGGCCTCCCCGGCGACGGCGACCGACATCTTCGGTGCCCGCCTTGTGGCCGGGTCGATCCAGCCGATCGGTCTCGCCTTCCTGGTCCTCGGTCTCGCGGTGCTGCTGGGGTACGTCGGTCTCGCTGGCCTCCACATCACCGGGGCGGTGGGGCCGCTCGGCGCGGGAGAGATCGTCCTAGCGATCCTCCTCCTCTCGCTGATGTTCGCCTCCCTCTTCCTCGCCCTCGGTTTCACGATCGAGCAGCCGCAGACATACTTCGCGGTCGTGAACGCGATCAACCTGCCTGTCCTCCTCACGTCGGCGGCCCTCTACCCGTGGGGCGCGATGCCGTCCTGGTTGCAAGGGATCGCCTCCTACAATCCGATTACCCTCGCCGTCGAGGTCCTGCGGATCAACCTGTTCGGAGGCACGTACTACTCCCACCCGGCGTGGGCCTACCTTCTCGGCCTGATCGGCTGGTTTGTGGGGATGTTCACCATCGCGACGTTGCTGACCCGTCGGGCCCTCGCCCCGAAGGTCTAGCGCACTAGCTCCGGTCGCCCGACGGACCGAACGGCGAGTCGGTGGTCCCCTTCTCCACGAACGGTAGCCAGGCCTGCTTCTCCGCCGAGTAGTCGACCCGCTGGAGCTCGACGATGAAGCTCTTCAGGAGCTCGGCGGGCGCCGGGCGGACGGAGACGGAGTAGACGTAGATCCCGAACCCCATGAACTCGGTGACGCGGCGCAGGACTTCGGGAAGCGCGTCTCGCGGGACCGTCACCCGGATCGACGTCTCCCCAAGGAGGGTCGAGAACTCGTCGACGTCGAACGGGCGGTCCAGGGTGATCAACGGCTGAGACGGGGTTGCCGGGGGGTTGGGGGCGGAGGAAGGCAGGGTTGTTGGGGCTGAGGCAGGGGGTGGCGGGGTCGCGGGGAAGGTCGCCGGCGGCCCTTTCGGGGCGGTGCTCGGCTCCTTGGGGGGGTAGCGCTCGAGCACCGGGCTCGCATCTCGCCCGACGAACCGCGGCCGGCGGGGGGTAGTCGGACGGCCAGCCGTCCGAGTGGGGACGTTCTTCGAGCGGCGGCGCTTGGGTTTGTTGGTCATTGGGGAATCCGGGGTCCCGCAGGTCGCCTCGGCCATAAGACCTCGCTCCCGGTGGCTTCCGAGGCCACTTATCGGGGTGTGGGCAGGAGGTTTGTAGCGATGCATCCCGTGCGACTCCTCGTCACGGGTCCCCACTTTTGTAGCACC
>JASHYQ010000090.1 GCA_030042955.1 Thermoplasmata archaeon | reverse complement strand
GCCCAGATGAACAGCGGCCGGTCGCGGGGATGCGTGCGCTTCGACCGGTCGAGGAACGGCAGGAAGAGGATGTAGACGAGCAGGGCGGTGGTGAGCCCGACCGCGAGGACCGGCGTCACGTACTGGAAGTCCACGAACTTGAACAGCCAGAGAAAGTACCAGTCCGGCTCGGTCACGACGCCCGCCGCCGCCAGGTTCCCGACGTACGTCGGGAGGCTCCAGGGCCAGAGCGCGGCGATGCCGAAGAGCACCCCGACGTAGAGGAGCCCCCACTTGGTCATGTAAAACAGGATCTGGGACATGAACGGGACGTTCTGCCGATCCTCCCGCTCGGTGTACCGCCGTCGCTGCAGCGGGTCCGACGTGGCGGGCGGAGCGATCCCGTGCGACTCGAACAGGGCGATGTGGGCGTAGAGCAGCGCGGCGAGCGCGAGCGGGATGAGAACCACGTGGGCGTCGAACATCCTCGACAGCAAGCCCTGCGACGTGCCGTCGCCGAGGATGAAGGGGCCGAGCAGGGGGCCGAAGGTCGGCAGCCGCAGGGCGAGCACGATGCCGACGTTGGTCGCGTTGTAGGAGAGCTGGGTGTACGGCAGCAGGTAGCCGGTGAACCCCATCCCGAGGGTCATCACCATCAGCAGGGTACCGACCATCCAGGAGAATTCGCGCGGGGCCTTGTAGACACCGAGATAGTAGCCGCGGAAGAAGTGCACGAACATCAGAAAGATCATCGCGTACGCGCCGTAGAGATGGGTCGAGATCAGCAGCGAACCCATCGGCACCGAGTGGATGATGTAGTACGTCGAGCACCAGGCCGCGGGGGCGACCGAGTAGGTCCCCGCCGGTTGGCCGCAGGCGGTCAGCGTGGGCGCGGTGCTGGGCTGGTAGTACAGGAGCAGGAGCGCCCCCGTGACCACCTGGAAGAGGAACGCGTTCACCACGAACGCCCCGGTCCAGTACGACGGTTTGAACGTGAACTCGGGCTGGGGGCGGAGGGCCCACTTCTTCATCGAGGTGCGGTCCTCGACGAACCCCCAGATCCGGTTCAGGGACCGGTTGTACCAGTTCGAGATCGACACGCGCGGACCCTCCTAGGACGGGAAGTTGCAGAGGATCACGGGCGTCTCCTTCACGAGCCCGGACGTCGAACCGACGGCGTAGTCGCCCTGCAGGGTGTTGAGATGGCCGTTCACCGGCGGACCGGTCTCGCCGACCGCGAAGATGTTCCCCGAGGTGTAGGGGGGGCCCTCGTCGGTGATGAGCGTCACCTGCGGCAGGGGAAGCACCGCCGGCCCGGTGAGGTTCGACGCCCCGCTCGTCGGGTCGTAGGTCGAGCCGTGGCACGAGCAGTGGATGTAGAACGTCTTCCCACCGGGCGTGTTCGGGCAGGTGCCGGGAGGGTAGAACGCGATGGCCGGGGCCGGACAGCCGAGATGCTGGCAGATCGCGCTGAACGCGACAATCGACTGGTGGGAGCCGATCCCTCCCGTGACGTTCTCGGCCCCGTTGCTCCCGTTCGGAGCCCCGCTCGCCGGGTAGAGGTTCAGCAAGAAGTTCGGCTCGTTCTGCAGCGGGTAGTAGAAGAGGAAGAGTTCGCTGGTCTCCACGTTGTACTCGGATTCGACCTTCGCGACCGTGAGCGGAGAGCCGTCGACGTCGAGGAGCTGGACCTTGGGGTAGCTCGAGATCCCGACGGTGGGCGGCTGGAGGAACTGGATGGTCCCGCCGACCAGCCCTCCCGCACCGGCACCGACGATCCCCGCGACCGCGAGGAGCTTGAGGACGTTGCGCTTCGTCTCGTCGACATCCCCCTCGGCCGCGGCGATACGTCGAAGCTGGCCGACGGGGAAGTCGAGGGCGGCCGCCCGGGCCGGGACGAGCGGGCAGGTCGCGCAGCCCAAGGGGCTCGCCACTAGAGCGTCCTCCCGCGAGTGTCGGGCACGGTATCGTCCGCCTGGCTGGGGTCGGGGATCCGGGCATCGCCGGGCAGCTCGGCGTTCTCGCTGCCCCGATAGACGAGCCACGTGATCCCGATACCCATCAGCACGACGAGGATCTCGGTCATCGTCACGATCTGGTCCGGTGTGAGGCCGCTCATCCGCTTCCCTCGACCTCCCTCGGGAGGACCGGCACCGTCGTCGACCAGGTCGGCACCGGGAGCCCACCGGTCCACGGGTTCACCAGTCCCGGCATGGGCACGGGAGTGGTCGCCGGGGGCGCGCGGACCGCGGGCGGGACGCTCCGGCGTATGGTCTCGGGAGCGTCGAGACCGAGGAGCGCGCCGCGGATCGATAGCGGTTGGCCCGGGGCCGGGGGCGGCAGGTCGGCGGCCTGGGTGAACTCGGCGAGCAGGTCCTGTTTCAATCGCCCCGCCCGTCCGTACCAGCGGCCGAGGGTGCGCAGGGCCTCGGCATTGCCGCGCCCGAAGAGCAGGAAGACCGCCACGGCGACGATGATGATCCAATCGATGTCGGAGAAGAGCGCCACGAGCTCACCCGGCCCCCACCGGGAACGACGGCCGACGCCGACCGGTCTCGCGCGACTCCCAGCGGCCGGCGAAGTAGGCTCCGCCCAGGTAGAGCGCGACCATCGGAGCCGCGATGAGGCACATCGTGATCCCCGAGTTGTCCGGCGTCACGATCATCCCGAAGACGAGAGAGCCCAGGACCGCGGCCCGCCAGTGCCTTCGCCAGGCGACCGCTCGGACGACCCCGAGCCGGGTGAGGGCGTAGATGAAGACGGGAAGTTCGAAGACCACCCCGAACGCGAGCGAGTACAGGAGCGCGAACGTCACGAAGTCCTGCACACCGAGGACGGGAAGGAGCCCCATCGCGGCGACGTACAGGAACAGCAGGCGGAACGTGAACGGGGTCAGGAAGACGATCCCGATCGCGGTGCCCAGCGCGAAGAGCGTGGTCGCGGGGAGGCCGACCTGCTTCAGGAGCGCCCGCTCGTTGCCCCGCAAGGCGGGAAGAAGGAAGGCTCCGACCTCGTGGACGATCCACGGCATCCCGAGGATGACCGCGAGCAGGAGCCCGATCTCCATCTGCACGACGATCGAATCTCCGACGCCGACGTTGAGCAGCTCGACGCCCGGAGGGAGCATCCAGGCGACCATGGCCCGGAACACCTGGGCGGTGATGTTGTAGAACGGACTCGGCCACGGATAGGCGAGGGGCACCGGGAGGCCGAGGATCGATAGCCGTACGAATTTGAGTTCGAACAGGAGCAACGACCCGAAGAGGGGGCCGAGTACGAGCGCCACCCGGATGAGGCGGCGGCGGGCTTCTCCCAAGACCGCCAGGATACGGTCGAGGTCGCGCATGCGTCACTCCGTAAGTTCCCGCCCCGCCCGCGGGACGAGGCGGGTGGCTCGCGAGGTCCAGCGGCGGTCGGGTCCCTC
>JASHYQ010000089.1 GCA_030042955.1 Thermoplasmata archaeon | reverse complement strand
CGGCACGCGCAGTGGGTGGCCTACCTCAGGTCGATGCTGCCCCCGTTCGACCGGGCCTACACCAACAACCCGCTCACGCGGCTGCTCTTCGAGCGGGCGGGCTACGCCGTCGAGAGCCCCCGGCTGATCCAGCGTCGCCGGTTCGAGGGCGCCCACATCCGTGCCTGCCTCGCCGGGGACCGCGGGTGGCGGCCCCTCGTCCCGCCGGCGGTCGCTGAGTACCTTACGGAGATCGGTGCTCCAGCCCGGCTCGCCATGCTGCGGCCGAAGCGCCAAGGACCGTCCGAGGAGCATAGTCTATGACCGAGCCTCCGGGCGTTCCCCCGAGACGTAAGTTCGGGACCTTGCCCGAGTAGGTCGGCCCGGCGAGGCACCGCGTGCGCGGGGGCCCACCGCCCGACCTCAACGCCGGTGCGATCGCCCCTCCGACCTATCCGACGTCGACGTATCGGTAGGCGGCCCTCTACTCCGAGGCGGCGGAGGGGGGACCGTCCGCCTCTTTACCCGCATCTCGAACCCGACGCTCGACGGGACCGACCGAGCTCCTCCGTCAGCTCGAAGGCGGGGAGGGGGCGCGTCGCGTCAGCTCGGGCATAAGCACCACCAGCGCGGTGCTTCTCTCCCCCTTGAAGTCCGCGACCAGGTCGTGGCCAGTCCGGGAGGGGTGGAGGGGCTCGTCAGCCTGCTCGCCGAGACCTCCCATCGGCACCTTGCCCCGGCCCGGTGTGCGGAGCGAGGGGTCGACCCGTGACTCGCCCACGTCTCGCTCGGCCTCGAAGAACGCGAGGACATGCTCCGCGACCTCACCGAGGCGTCGGCGGCGGCCGGCCCAGGGCGACGCCAGCATTATAGGCCGCTCCACCTGCTCGCCCGCCGAGCCACTGTAGCTCAGCGGCAGAGCGGCTGATTCGTAATCAGCAGGTCGGGGGTTCAAATCCCTCCAGTGGCTGCTTTTCCGTCATTTGCCTGTGCCTTGTTCCTCCAATCCCTAAGGTCACAGGGTAACGCTGCTTCTAGACTTCGGCCCGAGGAGTAATCTAATCGAACGCGATTTCCGAAGCACGTATGGCGCGGCGTCTCGCCGCCATCATGTTCACCGACATTGCCGGGTACACCGCGCTCGCCCAGGCCGACGAAGGAGCGGCGCTACGACTCCTGCAGGAGCAGGAGAAGCTGATCCGGCCTCTGCTTGAGCACCATCAGGGCCGTAAGGTCAAGTCGATCGGCGACGGTCTGCTCCTGGAATTCGAGGACGCCCTCGATGCGGTCGAGTGCGGCGTCGAGTTCCAGCGTCTCTTACACGAACGGAATCTTCAGGGAGGCATGCCACCGCTCCAGATTCGGGTTGGGATTCACTTAGGGGATGTTCAGCGGCGTGGGAGGGACATACTCGGCGACGCGGTGAACATCGCTTCTCGCATCGAGCCGCTAGCCGAACCCGGGGGGGTCTGCATCTCGGAGCACGTATTCGCTCAGGTGCGGAACAAAGTGGCCTACCCGTTCGAGAAGCTCGGTCCAAAGGATCTCAAAGGGGTCCGAGAGCCCATCGATGTGTATCACGTGGGGTTGCCGTGGGCCGCCGGGGAAAGGCCGCTGGGAGGACCCTCTCCTCCCCGCCTCGCGGTTCTTCCGCTGACGAACATGAGTCCCGACCCAACGGACGAGTTTTTCGCGGATGGACTGACGGAGGAGTTGATCTCCACCATCTCGAAAGTCCGGGACCTCAGCGTGATCTCGAGAACCTCGGTCATGCAGTACAAGGGCCACCCGAAGCGGGTGGCCGAAATCGCCCGCGAATTGAGTGTTGGCACGATTCTCGAAGGGAGCGTTCGGAGGGCGGGGAACAAGGTCCGGATCACCGTTCAGTTGATCGATCCGGTCGCCGACAGACATCTCTGGGCGGAGAACTACGATCGGAATCTCGAGGACATATTCTCGATCCAGAGCGAGGTCGCCCAGAAGGTCGCCTCCGCGCTGGAAGTCCGACTCCGGGGCGAGGACGAGGAACGGATCGGGAGGGTCCCCACCGAGGTGACCGAGGCCCACCTACTCTACATGAAAGGGCGATTCCACTTCCAACGGGTGTCGAAGGAGGGTTTGCTTACCGCCCTGTCGTACTTTGAACAGGCGATCCAGAAGGACCCTCGGTACGCCCTGGCCCATGCAGCCATCGCGGAGACGTACTGCAGCCTCGCAGGGTTCGACATGATGCCTTCGAACGAGGCCTTGTCCAAGGCAGAAGCGGCCGCCAAGAAGGCGCTCGAGCTCGACACCGGCCTTGCGGAAGCCCACATCTCCATGTCGTACTTCCTCTCGCACAGTTCTTGGGACCTGAAGCGCGCCCTCAGCGAGGCGGCGCGCGCCGTGGAACTCAACCCGAGCCTCCCCGAGGCCCGTCTGCGGGCGGGCTTGGGGTACGTCTTCGCTCGAAGGGTGGAGGAAGCGCGGAGCGAGGCGCAAAGGGCGCTCGAGCTGGACCCTCTTTCCTCCCATACGATGACGATCGCCGCCACTGTGTACCTCTATGCCGGGAACCCAGAGAGAGCTGCGGAGCTTTTCGAGAAGGTGATGGAAGCGGACCCCACGAATTCCTTCGCACGGAACAATCTTGGGCTTTCCTACGTGCGCGAGGGGAGGTACGACGAGGGCATCGCGGAAATCCGGAAAGCGATCGAGTTGTCGCGCGGCTCGAACCTCGGGGAACTGGTCGACCTCGCCTACGCCCTCGCCAGAGCCGGGCGCACCGAGGAGGCTCGGAGGGTCGCCGAGGAACTGGTCACGTACCATCGCGAGCACGGTGTAGGCGCAGACGCGGCCGGCTACGCCTTCGCGAGCGTGGGGGACCGGGACGCGGCGTTCGAATGGTTGGAAAGAGCGCGCCGAGAACGCTCGGCGGGCTTGGTCGGCGTCTTGTCAAACTTCTGTCTTGAGCCGGTACGAGACGACCCAAGGTACCGAGAGTTGCTGAAGAAGATGGGCTACTCGCTGAACTAGAAGATCTCCTGGAACGAGATCTTCGCGTCCTCAGCGTGGTGTCTCCTTAGGTCCGAACGTAGCTACGGGAGGCGGAGTGCTGGCCATTCCAACGGGGTGAACGAACTGCGAAGGGGGACCGAGCCGCAGGAAACGGAGGAGGAACCCGTGCGGCTGGTCCCTCCATGCGAGATGGACCCTGTTTGCAGGGGCCACCGATGGACCATGAGGCTCCTTCCGTGTTGGAGGACTTGAACCCCTAGTTCAGGTCCCTCCAGTGGCTGCTTTCTTCCGCGATTTGCCACCGGGAACGAGTTGCAGAGAAGTGCGAGCAGTCCGAAGCGGCGCCCTCGGCGGGAGCACCATCGTTCGTTCACAAAGGTCCGTCTGAGCGATCGTTCACTCGCGAGGTCTGGGCATCTACCGATCCATGTGCCTTATCGTGGCCCGGCCTGCGTTCGGCGTGCCGCCCGGTTACGAGGAGTTCGCCGCTTGGGACAGGAAATCCCGGACGACCTGCATGAACCTGCCCCGCTCCTTGAAGGCTGGTTCATGGCCCGCGTTTTCGAAGACCACGAACTTCGACCCCGGAATCCCGTGGTGAATTGTCCGGGCACAAGATGGGGTGAGGAAGTCGTGCCGACCAACAATGACCAAGGTCGGGGCTCGGATTCGTCCGAGCTGGTCACGAACATCCCAGTCCGTCATGGTTCCGGTGGATTGCGCCAGGATGCCTTCGCCCGGGCCGAAGAGTGCCGCTTGAAGCTCCCGGTTCTGACCTTGAAATCCGAGGGCCACCTCATAGGGACGCACGGGAAGGCCGTTCCCGTGGAGGCGATAGAACTTGGTGACGGCAGCACGATAGGCCGTCGTATTCAGGCGACCTCGTTTCTCTGCTGACTCTATCGCAATCCGATCTCGACGCGGCAGACTCCGGACAAGGCGCGCCATCTCGGCTTCGGCTTGGTGCGTGCACGCATAGCCGCTAGAGACGATCAGAGTCCGAAAGCTCCTGGGAGATTGGAGCACGGCTTGGAGAGCAAGGGCCCCGCCATAGCTCGACCCCCACAGGTGACATCGGCCGAGTCGGAGCGCCCGACGAACGGCGGCCACCTCTCTGGCGGCGGATTCGATTGAGTATCCTTCGAAGGACCGCGGCCGGTCGGACCGGCCGCACCCGAACTGATCGTACATGACGACTCGAAAACCGAGGGTCGCCATGTCGGCCATCGGCATTGTAAACCAGTGGTTGCCTCCCGGTCCCCCATGCAAGCACAGGATCGTGCCCTGCTCGCTTTCCCCGATGGACTTCCAATAGAGACGATGGCCTAGGACTCGGACGAATCCCTCTCGGAATCCGATACTCACATGGGTTAGAATGAGGGTTCGACATATCTGATTAACTCGCCGACGCGTCTCGCACTCGGAGCGTCGGGAAATCCCGGGAGGCGCCCTCAGGTTCTCGGGCGGAGCCCTCCTCCCGGACGGCGGAAGCCCGGAGCACAACCGGGTGGGCCGCTCGGGGGTTGGGGACGCATGGCGCATCGGAGTGGGGTTCGACGGAGATGCTCGCGGCTCGGAGGACTTGAACCCTTAGTTCACTGCCCTCCAGTGGTTGCTCTTCCCTCGATTCAGAACCGTGATCGTTGAAGTCGGAGGGTACTGCTAAAGGAACTAGGCTCGGGCGGGAACACCCCCTGCGTTCGAAAGGGTCCGTCCCGCGTCGATCACGTGTCCACGAGATCAAGGCGTCGGTTTCAATCAATCCACGTCGAAGACGCGAAAACTGAACGCGCCTTCGACCAGACGCTCGGGGTGGTGCCCCGCGATCACGGACCTAGTTGCCTTAGCCGCCTCGTTGAACGCTTCCTCAGTGGCGAAGATTGACAACGAGACCTGGGCTCTCGTGGCTCGCTCGCGGAGGACCCAGGCGCCCACACAGCCCGGCTGCCGGCGCAATGCCTCGGCGTGCTCGAGAGCCGCTTGAGCGAGCGCCTCTTCACTTCCCTCCTTGGCCGTACTCAATGCCATACCGCCGAACATCCCGAAGCTCCCGTCGCCGCAGCGGGTCGGGCGCATAAAGGTTCAAGGCGCTGAAACTCGAGGGGTGATGTCGCTAGCAGGCTGCAAACCCCAGGCTCCTCAAACCACCCGACTTGCTCAGTGGGAGGAATCCATCCCTTCGCCCCCCGGCCCCCTACGGTAGTGTTATCGCATCGCCGAGAATCGTCTCCGCCTCGGCAACGCAGTCCGCGGGATCCGGACGGAGAGCACGCCGCTCCTCCGATGCGTAGTAGGCCCTATCGCACGAGTCCCAGTCCTCGGAGGCGGGGAGGCTTAGAACCCACACGAACCGGTCTGACGCTCGGTCCACCCACGCTCCGACCACATCGAACCCGAACTTCCGGCGAAGAGGGACGATCGATTTTCCCCATCCGGCAAGCCACTCGTCCATCCGTCCGGCGTGAATCTTGTAGATCCGAACTTGTACGACCATGCTAGGATGGTCCCGGAGATTCCCGCGACTAGACCCCGGGAGGCCGTTCCAATACTGGGAACTTGTGTTCCGCAAGGAACGCGTTCTCACGCTGAGTTCAAGCCGGCAATGCCCTTCGGGGCAAGTAACGAAGGGAACGCTGGCCGTCTATGGGACTTGAACCCTTAGTCTAGGTCCCTCCAGTGGCTGCTTTTCTACCGCTTGGAGCTGCCGCGCGCGTGGCGTCGAACATGAACCGTTCCGAAGACGGATGGTCGCGGCTCGATCCGACCGGACTTTCTTCGCAACACCTTCGTGCGATGGAGGAGGCCATCCGTGCCGGCTCATACCCTAAGACCACCAGTGTTCTGATAGCGAAGGGGGGACACCTCGCCTACGAGAGGTACTTTGACGCTCTCGGACCCAGCGGGCTCCGCAACACCCGGTCCGCGACCAAGACGGTTGCCGGTATCCTGATTGGACTGGCCATAGACCGTGGAATGATCCCCGGGGTCGAAGCGCGCGTGCTCCCCTACCTCTCGGACAAACAGCCCATCCAGAACCCCGACTCTCGAAAGGAGAGCATGTCGATAGAGGACCTTCTCGCGATGAGTTCGATTCTCGAGTGCGACGACTCCAATCGGTTTTCCCGGGGCAATGAGGAACGAATGTATCTCGTGGAAGATTGGATGAAGTTCGCCCTCGACCTTCCGGTACGAGGGTTTCCTTCGTGGATGGCCAAGCCGAACGACAGTCCTTACGGAAGGAGCTTCAGCTACTGCACCGCCGGCGTCGGATTGCTGGCGGGGGTCCTGGTTCGGGCGACAGGTTTCAGCGTGGAGGCGTTCGCTCAGCAGGCGTTGTTCGAGCCACTCCGCATACGGTCCGTGGCTTGGCAGTTCAATCCACTTGGGATTGCCTTCACGGGGGGTGGTCTTGCCCTGTCGAGCCCGGACCTCCTGAAGCTGGGGCAGCTCTATCTCAACCACGGTGTCTGGAACGGGCAGCGCGTCCTGTCCGAGAATTGGGTGCTTCGATCGACCCAACCGCATGTCCGGGTCGATGAGGAGACGGAATATGGCTACCTATGGTGGCTACGACGATTCGCGGTTGGTTCGCAGAGGCTTTCGTCGTACCTCATGCAAGGGAACGGAGGTAACAAGGTCGCCGTCTTCCCCGAGCTTGACTCGGTCGTCGTGGTGACCGCGGAGAACTACAACTCTCCCGGAATGCACGAGGCCACCGATCGACTGTTGACCGACTTCATTATTCCGGGAATAATCACCTAAACTTCGCACAGCGACGACCTTTGGACTTGAACCCGTGGTTCAGGCCCCTCCAATGCCAGCCTTCCCGGACGCCCGCCCGCCATCGCAAATGGGAGAGCACAGCGTTCGAGAGGCGGCGAACCCCGCGAGGACCATACCCTCTGTGCGAAAGGGCTCCTCGCGCGGCAATGGCACTTCCACAAGGTCAGGGCGCCCGACTCTCCGGGTTGGCTCCACGAGCCTCTCTCCGGCAGGCGGCAGGTAAAACGGGAGCTACCCACGGCCTTAACCCCCGGCAGGCCGTCTCGGGTTCGTGTCGTCGACCCGCCGCCTCGCGGCGATCATGTTCACTGACCTCGTCGGGTTCACGAGGCTGGGCCAGCAGGACGAGGAGGCAGCGCTGCGCTTGCGCCGCGAGCATCAGTCACTGCTGCGTCCGATCTTCGCCTCCTTCGGGGGGCACGAGGTGAAGACGCTCGGGGACGGTTTCCTGGTGGAGTTCGCGAGCGCGGTCGAGTCGGTCCGGTGCGCGGTGGAGATCCAACGTGCGATCGCTCGTCGGAACGCGTCGTTCGACTCAACGAACCAGCTCCGGTTGCGGATAGGTCTTCACGTAGGGGATATCGTTGAGGAGGAGGGCGACGTGGTCGGCGACGCGGTGAACGTCGCGTCCCGAATCGAGCCCCTCGCCGAGCCGGGAGGGATCTGCCTCTCGGCAACGGTCTACGAGCAAGTCCGGAACAAACTCCCGATTGTAATCGAGAAGGTCGGCACACGGAACCTCAAGAACGTTGAGAACCCGGTCGAGATCTATCGCGTCGCCATCGGAGCGTCGCGATCTCCCTTACCTTCTCCCTCACCCCAGAGCGTGCAGAACCTCCGCCTCGTGGTCCTTCCGCTCGCCAATCTCAGTACCGACCCGGCCGACGAGTTCTTTGCGGACGGCCTGACCGACGAACTGATCTCCCGAACGGCGCAGGTCCCTCAGGTCCGAGTGATCGCCCGGACGTCGGTCCAGCGCTACAAGGGCCAGTCGAAGTCGATTCGTGAGGTAGGCCAGGAATTGGACGTTGGGTTCGCGCTCGAGGGGAGCGTCCGCAAGTCGGGCGACCGGGTCCGAATCGCCGTACAGTTGGTCGATGTGCGGTCCGAAGCGCACATCTGGTCGACGCGCTACGACCGACCTTTTGGCGACATCTTCGTGATTCAGGACGACATTGCCGGCCAAATCGCGAAGTCCGTTGCCGCGACCCTTACCGGCCC
>JASHYQ010000088.1 GCA_030042955.1 Thermoplasmata archaeon | reverse complement strand
TCCGCCTGGGCGGCGCCGTTGTACTCAGTGAAAAAGAGCGGATCGCTTCGCGGCGATGCTCCGTGCTGGATCGTCACCGACTGCCAGAGCACCACCGGGGGACCGTCGATCCCTTCGATCTTGATAGTGCCCGGCGTGGGACCCACAACCTCGAGACCCTGATCGCGAAGACGCTTCGCGATCTCGACCGCGGACGTCACCTCCAGTCCGACGTACATCGCTCCCTCTCCCTGCGCCAAGAACTCCTCGTTGTCCCGGATATCCGGGGCTCCCCGTTGATAGATACTTACGAGCTCGAGGTACGGACCGCCCGGCCCGAAAGGGATGGTCGCGTTCTCGATCCCGATGGCGAATCGGCCACCGGGACGGACACGAAAACCAAGCCGGGTGAAATCTTCCGATGCGGCGCGAAGGTCGCGGACCATGATCATCACGTGGTCTAGTTTTGGTCCGGACACGGCGTGGGGTCCCTCGGGCATCTTTGGGCTCCTGGAAGCTCGTCCCGAAGCTATGAGACTATCCCGACGGCCGTCGGCTACAACTCAGCGGCTCGGTCACGGGGAGGGGGCTCTGACGCTTCTATGTCCTCCTGCCACACCGGGGGCTTGTGTCACGAGGGGACGTCGCTCCTAGCGTCCCGGAGAGGGGCGCCCCGCCGTTTCGATCCTTCCCCTTGACAAGGAGTTCGTTCGTAGGGTGCAAGTCTCCTAAACACGCAACCCCACTTCCAACCCGGGGACGGCCGAGGTTACTGTCAACCCGTTTTCCCCGTGCCGTTGAGTCGAGAGCGAATCCGAGCCTACTCCTCCTCCCTGAACGCGTGCTGTTGGCCGTCGTCTGCCGGGGCCGGTACGACACCCCGCTCTCGTGTGCAACCGTCGTGGGCGAAATGGGTAGGAAGTGGTTCGGGGGGCTGGGATCTAGGGCCGGGTCTAGACGAAGACCGTCACCGAGTTGAACCAGACCTGCCCGTCGCCGGACTGTGTTCCGCAGGTCGTCAAACTATCGGTCTCGCTATCGGTGCTCATGTTCGGGCCCCACGCCGATCCCGTCATCACACAGACGAGCACGACCTGCACCTTGTAGGTGTCCCCCTTCGTCAGCGAGAGACCCGCCAGCTCGATGCCGACCTGGTAGGGTCCGGTTGTGTAGTATACGCCACCGGTCTGGTAGCTAGGGTACCCGTCGTTGCCGTTCGTACAGGACCGGAGAGGTCCGTTGGGGTAGTCGTAGTTCACAGGTCCAGCAAGCACCTTGCCGGAGGACGACAGCAGGCTCGTGTTTACCATATACGAGACCTCGCCGCTGGCGTTGTCATCGTTCCAGCACCCGTAGGTAGAGTAGGACTCGGCCACCCAGTTCATGAGCGTCATGTTCACGGTGTAGGTGGCCGACGAGCTTGTCGCCAGGCTGTACTTGAACTGCGAGTACACATCGACACTGTAGGAACCCCTGTAGGACGCCGCGTATTGCGTCTCCAGGTTATACGTCGTAGCTGGCCCGATCTCGTATCCAGGATCACCGTTGCACGGGCTGCCCTCGGAGGTGGGGGTAGGAAGAGCGCCCCGTGCGAGCACCGTGCCGCTGGTCGTGAAGTCCGGCACGGCCGGAGTGGCGCTGTTGAAACAGACCGTTTGGAGGAATGTATCTCCCGCGACTACGCCTGTGTTGGTGGCCGCCGCGCTCGCCACGCCCATCGACATCGTTGCGAGGACCACCGCGGTCGCGGCGAAGAGTCCGAGGGAAATCCGAACGGGGACCTGTCGCGTCATTGGGCGGCCTCTGACGAAGGGTGCGTGACGTTGCACACGATCAGCAGCCCGGCCATCGAAGCGTTCCTCGGGCGCAATCCTCCCTTCATGCCCACCCCCGGCCCGAGCCTAACACCGTCGATCCGAACCGTGGACTCCCCTTTGGCCGCCTTACCGCCGACATTGCGGCTCTGGTGGCGAACGGAAACATAACCAGAACGTTAAGCGAGGTTGACGCACCGTGCTGAGCAGTTCACTATAGTTAGCAGGTATACCTCCCAGTGGATGGGGCATTCGACCGCGACCCCCGGGGTGGACCGTCCGTCCGGCGCACGACCACCCGCCCTGTTCTGTGTAAGTTCACGATGCCGGGGGTGGGTGCAATCTAGAGCTCGTGTCCAGCGTGGCGTACTCTCCGATAGGGACATGGCGCCCTCCGGGCCGTCCCGAGCCCGGTTTCTCGTCGCTGGACGTGAAGGCGGCCATCATCTACGGGCCGCTTCTGGGCTGAGCGTCAAGCCTTGATCGAAGGGGTTGGCCGATGGGTCGCTTGGGGGCTCCGTCCCAACTAGCCTACTCACCCTCTCGGACGAACGCGCATCTACTGACGTGAAAAAGGTCGGCCCAAGGGCTCAGACCCCCCTTCTTCCTCGGCGGTGCGCACGCTCTCGTAAACACGCACGTCTCCTTACACCTGTGCCGTATGGGCGTTGCCGATGAATGCTGGACGCGGGTCTCCAGAGGCTCTTCTCGTTCGCGATCGGATGCGGTCCCGTACGAACCGACTCCGCCTGCCGCTGGTGCGGTACCTGCTCTGGGCCATGACCGTCATAGTGGGGGTGACCCTGATTGTCGCCTGGCTCGTTGGGTTGATTCGGGCCCAGGTGCGCTTGATCCCCTACGGATTCGTGTAGGTCGGCACCTTATCGGCCTGCGGAGGATTCACCTCCTCCGCGCGGATGATCACGGCGGAAACGGAGTCCGGCGTCTATGCCCTCGACGGGCAAACGTTCGACCTCTCGCGTGTGGCCTCGAAGAGTCCTCTCGCTGCTCGTTCCGCTAGCCGGTGGCTCCTGGGGATCGGCCTTGCCTTCCTAGTCGGATGGGGGGTCGCCATCCTTCCCAATTTCTTCCTTCCTGCTCGCGCGTTGTGGTGGTGTTACAGGGGATGTGTTCTTGCTCCCGCCTCCGCGTACTGGATCGGTTTGGCTCTGTGGACCGGTGTCGTCCTCTTCCTCGGGGTCTTCGCAACAGTGCTGGGTCTCGCATCCGGTCGGCCAGCTCCGACCCGAGTATCCGTCGGTCAGCGCGGCCTAACGTTCGTGCTCCCGACAGGGCGCACTTTTTTCGAGCGATGGCCCTCACGGTGGGCGTACATCCCGCTCAACGACTATCGCCAGTCGCCGCGGTCCTACCAGAGCCGCAACCCTCCTGGGGA
>JASHYQ010000087.1 GCA_030042955.1 Thermoplasmata archaeon | reverse complement strand
GTGGTAGCTACTCCACCCTGTGACGGACTGCGGTGGCCCTGGAGTTGGGGAGCCGGCCGAGGGGCACTGCTTCCACTCGCGGATGCTGCTAGACCAGCAACGGAGTCCCTCCGCCGCTAAGATTCATGATCGGTCTTTCGCCTGCATCCGGTAAGGGTGTAGCAGGGGTTGCACCGAGACTGTCAGTGGGGGGTCAGCTCGGCGAGGATCGACCCAAGGAGGTCGTGGCTCGCGAGAATCTGCCATGGCTCGATGCTGCGCGTGACCAGGATGCCTGAGCGCACCCAAGGGTCCCCAGCCAGGAGGATATCGACCTCTCGCTCCGATGCTGCTTGAACGATCAGAAGGGCACGATGCTGAGGAGCTCCGCCGAGCGGCCCCGCCAGCAGGATGACCCGGTCCGCCACGAGACGATTGACGAACTGAGCGTGCTCCGCCCACAGCGCCTGGCTGCGCATCGGCGTTCCCTGCACCCAGCTCGGTCCCTGTTCGTTCAGCACGACGAAGAGCGGCACAGCCGCGCGACCTTCCTGCGGCCAATAACACCTGCTCGAAGGTGTCCCGGGAAGAGGATGACCTGCTCCGAACCAAGGGGTACGCTGTTCATCCGAGGCGGAAGAGGTCGATCTTGGTTCGGGCGCGGTTCATGAGGTCTGCGCGGTCGAGGGTAAGGCCATACTTTCGGAAGTACCGAGCCAGCACTTCGGCTCCCCGCTCAAGAGCCCGAAAGGCCTCGTTCAAACGCACCCAGGGGGGCGCGCCCAAGCGATCCACCCGAATGCCGGCGGCGAGATCGATGTACCACGGCTGGTCGTCATGGACAAGGATGTTGAACGGGCTCAGGTCGGAGTGCACGATGCCGGCTTCGGCGAGTCCCTCGATGCCATCGATGGTACGCTGAAGAAACAGCCCCGGGTCCCGAAGGACCGCGTGCTGGAGCATCGGCGCGACCGCTTCTGCCGTCCCGAGGTACTGCATCGAGAACATGTTCTCGACCCGGCGACCTGGCTTCGGGACGCGAGCCCCCCCTTCCCACGCGTAGCCGAGGAGCTCGAGCTCCCGAAGGGCTCGCTGCCCCATCGACTCGAGCTTGACCGGTCGACCGCCGGTGTGGGAGGTACGGTACTGACGGTAGGTCTTGACGACCAGGAGCCGATTCCGATCGCGACAGAGGTAGACGTCGGCCTCCTTTCCAGATCCCAGCCTCTGGCCGACCTCGGTCGCGAGTCCGCAGTCGAGGATCGCTTCCGCTACTTCGCCGTGCGTCGGCTCCGCGAAGGCAAGTTGGCCGCTCCGCACTTTCCAGTGCACGCTCTTGTCTAGGTACCCATCGTTGGGCATCGGTGTTCCCGGCCCGTGCCGGGAGGCTCAGAGGAGGAGGATGCGACCGCCAGACGCCGGAAACGTCAGCTGATCAGCCGGTCCACGACGAACTGGCGAGAACATCAGCTGCCATCTCCCCGTGGACCTCCTGGCCGTCGGCCGACCGATCATTGCCGACGCGGTATCTAAAGGGGCGCCCACAGCGGGCCCGGAGAGGACCTCCTTTCCCCTGCCCCGCGATGAGGTGCAAGCAGGGTTGTGCCCGGAGCCCCTGCCGTTCGCGGCCCGAGTACCCGACGCCTACCGGGGAGGATGCTGTTCGTGTGAATCTAAGCTGGAGAGCAGAGGCGGTACCTCGAGGAGCGTCGAGATCTGCCGACATGGACTAGG
This sequence comes from Thermoplasmata archaeon, assembly GCA_030042955.1. Classification (GTDB taxonomy): domain Archaea; phylum Thermoplasmatota; class Thermoplasmata; order Lutacidiplasmatales; family UBA184; genus Lutacidiplasma. Next base: position 4,922 of record JASHYQ010000087.1, on the reverse strand, counting down.
AGCGGACCCTCCCGTTCGGTTCAGCCACACCGCGGTCATGCCGACCCTCGTGGCGCCTAGATAATCGGCCTCCCAGGAATCGCCAACGAAGACAGCACCGGTCGGCTGCTGATGCACGCGGTCGAGGGCGAACCGGAAGACTCGAGGATCGGGTTTCTGCACCCCGACCTCCTGGGTGAACGTCACCGACTCGAAGAGGTCGGACCAACCGAGGTTCGCCAGGGTGATCGGCAGGTAGTCGACGTTCCCCGAGATGATGTGGACGGGCACTCCTCGTGCCCGGAGTTCGGTCAGGACCGCCGTCGTTTCAGGATACGGCCGGTGCCAGCGAGGGGACGTCGCTTCCTCCCGGATGTATCGGACCAGCGCATCGACAGGCCCACGGAATCCGATCCTCCGGAGCGCCATCTCATGCACTCTGTCGGCGAACGACGGGATCCTGCCCACCAGCGCTGGGGCTTGGGGCCAGAGCTCGTTCCAGCACTCCTCGTTGGCCCGCAGGTAAGCCTCCAACGGCAGGTCGGCCTTCGCACGCTTCGCAGCGGCCTCGAACACCGGGAGGATGTCGGCCCGGGATTCGCATAGTGTTCCCCCAAAGTCGAAGAAGACGGGTCGACCGTTCATGGCGGGTTCCCGCTACAGTCCTGAGAGCATCCTTCTCCCCATTCGTAACTAGCGCCGGTCCAACCTGAGTGGGGTAAAGCGGAGGTCCTCCTCGCTCTCCCTGGGGTAGAGGGACCTCGGCCTCCGACGCGTTGAGGGCCCCCGATGCTATAGGCCAGACGGCGCTCTCGCGACCGTGCCTACCGACAGGGTCCTAGGTTGGCTGCTCGAACCAAGAGAACCCTCGATCCGGTACCTGACGCTCACGCAACTGCTGGGAAAGCGCGAGTCCGATACCGAGGTCCGGGAGGCCAAGACCCGAATCCGATCCGCGGGGTGGGCAGCGGAGATCCTTTCGCGCCGGGACCCGGGAGGCTGGTGGGTGCGCGACGGCGGCCGGATGGAGCCACGCTTTCTGGGTACCCATTGGAGCATGCTCGCGCTCGCCGACCTCGGCGCCACGCGGGAGATCCCGCAGGTCGGGGAGTCGTGCGAGTACTGGATGACAAAATCCCCTCTCGTCGGAGGTGGGGTGGGAGGGCTCGGGCAAGGGAAAGGGCACCACTGCTTCACCGCCAACATGGCACGGGCCCTGCTCCGCATGGGCTTCGCGGAGGATCCGCGGGTCCGCAAGACCCTCGACTTCCTCGTCCGGACCGCTCATCCCAAGGGGGGGTGGACCTGCCGTTGGAACAGGGACACCCCGGCACCGAGTCGGACGCTGGACGCCTGGGAAGGCCTGGGTGCGTTCGCGGCCTACCCTCGCTCGAAGTGGACGCCGGCGATGGAGGCATGTGTGGAGCGGAGCGCCGGGTACTTCCTCGAGCGCGAGCTGCACCTCCAGGGTGACCGGTACGAGCCATGGTATCGCTTCCACTGGCCGACCCACTACTACTACGACCTCCTCGTAGGCCTCGACTGCCTGACCGAGCTCGGCTACGGCAAGGATCCGCGGCTCGGCTACGCGCTCGAGCTGCTGCGTTCCAAGCGACGAAAGGACGGAAGATGGAACCTGGACGCGGTCCAGACGGACCCGGATGACGAGGGGGCGCGTTGGTTCGCAGAACATCCTGACAAGCGTCCGACGCCGCTCACCTTTGAGGCAGCAGGCCAGCCCAGCAAGATGATCACGCTCCGGGCGCTTCGAGTCCTGAAACGGGTGGAGACCGCCAGCTGAACGCGGCAGGTAACGCTCTTCGCCCAGAGCCCATCCCCTGGACCCCCTAGCGTGCCCGACTTCGGGGGCCCCGACTCTTCGAACGCCTCGGGAAGCTGGGCCTACGGACCCGGGGAAGCGCGAGCCGGTAGACGAACATCCGATCGGCAGGGGTCTCTGGTCTCGCGCCCGTCGATCGGTAGAGCCGCACAGCAGCAGCGTTCGCCGGATCCGTTAGAACAAAGACCTCCTGGAAGCTCCGCGAGCGGCAATAGGACAGCAACGCGCCGATCAGGGCGCGTCCCACGCCCCGGCGTCGATGGCCGGTCGCCACCCCGATCTCGTACAGGAACATCTGCAGGCGCTCCGAACGAACCTGCTGGAGGGCTGTCCCGCGAAGGAACCCGAGCGGGAGGCCGTTCTCGGTGGCCAAGAAGAACACGTTGTCCGGATTGGACAGGTAGGACCGGGCGGCTCGTACTGAGGGTCGCACGTCGAACAGAGAGCTGGCACGCAGGAGCTTGGTCACTCCTCCACGCCCTATCCGTGTGACCCACATCGCGCCGGGAAGGTTGGTCAGGGCTTTAGCGCGGCCCGCGTCATGGCCTTCCGCATCAACCCCGCAGCAGCCCTCGACCCAGGGTCGATCTCCGGGCTCTACCACCTCTCAAGGACCAACCCAGTTGAGCACCGGGCTCCTCCCTCGGCCGGGCGACCCTCGTCGGCAACAGCCTTCGCGTGACGACCGACCGACCCAGGGCGACCTTGCGCGTCTTCCCGAACCCCTACGTCTCGAACTTCCGTGGCGTGCCGTTGCGCGGGGAGGAGCTCGAGGTCTCCTCCCGGGCGTGGTCCTCAGGGTCGGCTTCGACCGTTCCCCGCCAGACTATTCTGCGGGCGGAGCTTACGGCCGAGCATGACGCCACGGTCCTGGCGTTGCGCCGGTCTTCTGGGTTCGATAGTGGTCGTTTCCCTGCTCGCGGTCCCCGTGAGCGGCACCGTACTCGGCAGCTCGCAGACCCCCAAGCTCAGCTCCGCAAATCCCCCGGCCTCGGACGCGAACGAAATCGTTGGCCCCCACGCCTTCGTCGGAGGCGCCACGTTGTCGTTTGTCGAGACGGGGTTGCCCAATGCGACGAACTGGTCGGTAACTCTCTTGGCGCAGCCCAGGAACGGCTCTGGGCCGTGGTTCTCGCAGTCCAACACCTCTACGGTCTCGTTCACGGTGGCGACAGGCACCTACGAGTACATGCTCTGGAACGTGACGACCCCGTCTACCCTCTACGTTCCGTCCAATGCCTCGAACCAGTCGGTCTCCGTCGGGGCTTCGGGCGCTACGGTGAACGTCTCGTACACTTCCCTTGCGCTCTACCCGCTCCAGTTCGTGGAGAGCGGCCTGGCCAACGGCACCTACTGGGAGGTTCAGGTGAACGACTCGAGCATCGGCGCGCACGACAACGGTCAGTCGACGTCGACCACGATCCTGCTGGAGGTACCTGCTGGGGTGTACACCTGTTTCGTCCAGAGCTCACCTCCCTACGGAGTCTTTTACTCGGAGACGCCCGAGAACGCCTCGGTCACCGTTCCCACCTCCTCGACCCTGAACGTCACGTTCTCCCTCGAAACGACGTACACGGTCTCCTTCAGCGAGACCGGGCTTCCGTCGGGCTCGTCCTGGGGCGCAGGCCTAACCTGGTGGAACGGTGGCGCAGGATGGGAAGGACCGGCCGGCACCGTCTTTAGCATTCCAAGACCGAACGGCACCTACCAGTACGGCATCCAGGCCCCTTCGGGTTGGCGGATCGACGGCGTGGCGCCCAGCGGGAACCTCACGATCGACGGTGCCTCCGTTGTGGTGAGCGTCACCTTCGTCTCGGGGCCGACGTACTCGTTGACCCTCGCGGAGAAGGGACTCCGCACGGGTCAGGGATGGTCCGTCGTGATCGACGGTCAAAATGCCTCCTCCGTGACCACGGGGATCACGCTGCGGAACCTGACGCCAGGGCACTATGCCTACTCCGTTCCGTCCCTGAGGGCTGGGGAGACCGTCACGGTCAAGGTCGGCAAGACGGTGGAGGGAGCCGCGGGCTCGATCGACGTCGTCCACAGTCGGACGGTCACCCTGACCTTCGCTTACCATTACGAGGTGACGTTCACGCAGACCGGATTGACCTCCGGGACCTGGTCGGTCAGTGTCAAGGGTCAGAAGCTGACCGCGCCCTGGGACCAGGCCATCACGGACAGCCTCACGAACGGCACGTACGCCTACAAGATCGGGTCCGAGCCCGGCTACAGGCACTCGAGCTCACCCCGTAAGGTCGTCGTTCCGACGGCCGTGTCGGTAGCAGTGGTCTTCACCAAGACCGGGTAGCGCAGGGCGTCCGAGCCCGGGGGCCGGCCATCCCTCGCAACGCGTCCTAGGGTTGCGGGTCCCGCCACGACCACGCGGGAGCAGTCGAAGGTGGTACCACCGCCGGCAGCTTGAAGTGGTTTCGTCGCTCGAGCCGGCCGATGCCGGCCGTGGTCAAGGTGCCGATGCCGGACCTCTCAAAGCGCCCCTTCGGACTCGGCGTCCCCCGTAGCATGGCGGCTTCCCCGACGGCGCTCTATCGAGCCTGGACCGAGGAGTTCGATCGCTGGTTCGCGGTACCAGGGACCGTGACCATGCATCCCGAGGTCGGCTCCCCGTACTTCTTCGAGACCCAGTTCGAGGACGCCCGACACGCGCACTACGGTCGCTTCCTAGAGCTTGTTCCCGATCGCAAGGTGGTGCTGACGTGGGTAACTGCGGCGACCGCCGGCGTGGAGACGGTGGTGTCGGTCAAGTTGGCTCCTCAAGGCAAGGGTTCGCGTCTGGAGCTCACTCATTCGGGCTTCCCGGACGAGCCGTCGAGACAACGGCATGAGGCAGCGTGGCCCGATGTGCTCGACCGCCTGGACGAGATCCTCGTGGGTACGGCAGGGGCTCGAGGGCGCTGAGCCCCTAGCCTGCACCGAAGCAGCGGGTCGACCTACGGGCCTTGTAAGCGTTCGTGGTCCGGCGCCCAGCCTCGCGTGCTGAATCACGACCTAGCGCTCGAGCCCCGTCCTCCCCGGTGCGGTCTCTCTTTCCCGGTCCGACGCCATCCTGTCGCGTAGGCCGCGAGCTTCGGTGCGTATCGAG
>JASHYQ010000086.1 GCA_030042955.1 Thermoplasmata archaeon | reverse complement strand
CTCGCCGTCGGAGGCGGTTCGGACCATCCTCCCCGCCTCGTCGTGGTGGAGTATCCCGGCGGGACCCGCCGGGGTCGTACGGTGGCGGTCGTCGGGAAGGGAATCACGTTCGATTCGGGCGGCATCTCGATCAAGGTCGCGCTGCACATGAGCGAGATGAAGTTCGACAAGTCCGGGGCGGTCGCGGTCCTCGGCATCCTCCGGGCCGCGGCCCTCCTCAAGGTCGCGCCGCGGGTGGTCGGCGTGCTGTGTTGCGCCGAGAACTTGCCCGGGGGCGGCGCCTACCGACCCGGGGATGTCGTGAAGACGTACAACGGCAAGACCATCGAGGTCCTCAACACCGACGCCGAGGGGCGGGTCGTGCTCGCTGACGGGCTCGCCTACGCGGTCGCTCAGTACCATCCGGACGAGGTGATCGACATCGCGACCCTGACGGGCGCTCAGGTCACCGCGTTGGGGGACGACACGGCCGGGCTCATCTCGACCGACGACCGCCTTGCCGGCGGGCTATTGCTCGCCTCCGCCAATACCGGGGAACCGATCTGGCGGATGCCCCTCACGGACTACCACCGGGAACTGGTCAAGAGCGAAGTGGGGGACGTTCGTAACTCGCTCGAGATCCCGCTGGCCGGCATGCTCACGGCCGCTGCGTTCCTCGAGACCTTCGTCGGAACCACCCCGTGGGCCCACCTCGACATCGCGGGCCCGGCGTACACGACCCTCACGACCCGCAAGTACCAGCCTGCCTACCAGAACCCCGGCGCGACCGGCTTTGGCGTCCGGCTCGTCAGCCGGTACCTCCAGGACATGGGTCGGGCCTGACCTCGAACCCGGCCCCGGTTGGAGTCCCCTAACTGGCGACGATCTGGACGCTCTCGCCGCCGTGTCGGGTGGCCCGGGGTCGTACCTCGCAGAAGAGCGGCGTGTGGTACCCCCCGCCGGTGACGAGCGCGACGCCGACCGGAAGGGATTGGATCATCTCGGTCATTCCCGGCGTCAACCCCTCGATCGACTGGGCGATCGCCTTGAGGTCGAGCGGGTTCGTGACCTGAAGGATCAGCTGGGTATTGCACTGGGAGAGGACGCTCTTATCGATCCGGGCGGCCCGCTGGGTCACCGCGCAGAGCCCGAGGCCGAACTTCCGGCCTTCGCTCGCGATGTTCTTCAGGACCCGCGAGGAGGTCGCGCTGCCCTGCTGGGGGGCGAAGTTGTGGGCCTCCTCGATGACGAGGAAGAGCGGAGGGATCTTGCCCTTCTTCCGGTTGTCGAAGAGGGTGGAGGCAATCCGGGACACGACCAGTTCCTGGACGTCCGGGGCGACCCCGCGGAGGTTGATCAGGGTCGCGCCCCCGGGCTTGACGAGGTCGTTCAGCGAGGTCCCCTTCGGCCCAAGGAGCTTGGTCTGGTCGACGTACTCGAGCCGCTCGGCCATCGTCTCTGCGATCGCCCCCTCGCCGGCCTCGGCGGCGCGGACCAGGTCGTGGACGGTGTACTCGGGGTTGGCGGCCGCGACCCGCTCGATGAGCTGCTTGAGGGGGGCCAGGAACGATTTCACGTTGGAGAGCCCCATGAAGACCAGAAGGTCCCGCGGGTCGCTGTTCCGTAGACTGAACGTGAGGGGTGTCGCTGACGGGTTGAGGCTGACGTCCGGGGAGTACTCCTGGATCTGCTTGCCGAACCCCTGGGCCTCCACGCCGAACCGGGCGCTGCTGCCGTTCTTCTCGGCGGGAACGCGCAGCGAGCCGTACTCCCCGTGCGGGTCGATGATGACGCACGTCACCCGGTGCCGCAGCAGTTCCTCGATGAGCACGCCGAGCAGGTAGCTCTTCCCCCCGCCGGTCTTCGCGAGGACGCTCACGTGCCGTTGTACCAGCTGGTTGATGTCGAGCTCGACGCGGAGAGAGTGGTTTCGGAGGAGTCCGACGTAGGCGCCGGTGTTGGCATGATGCTTCAGCCCCAGGACCTCGGCGATCAGGGGCTCCTCGGCGCGGTAGACGTGGGCCCCCGGACGGAACGGGATGGTCGGAATCTTGACGACCCCGGACGCGTCGCGGTACCCCACGATCTGGGCCACGCCCAGCATGCTCTCGTGAAGGTGAGCCTCCTCGGAGGGCTGGAGGGCCCCCGCGTGCTCGAGGTCGAGGTCGCTCTTCCGTTTCAGGTCGTCCAACTGGCACAGGACCTTGCCGTGCTGCTCGTCGACGACGGCCAGGTAGTCGCCGCGCTCGACCGGCACGGTGAGACTGAAGTGGAACTGGCCGAGCCCGACGTCCCCGTAGATCCGGCCAACCTCCTCCACGGCGCGTTTCATCGAGAGTGTCGGATATTAGTATGACGCGGCAGGAGCAACCCTCGGATGCGTCCTTCGGGTAGTCTTTATATCGAGCCCTTCTGTCAAAGATTCCCCCGACAGTGAAACCTGCTGTCAGGGTGCTGGCCATTGACCGACGCCACCGAAGAACTCGAACGGAAGCGAGCTGAGTCGAACGCGCGAGCGGACGAGCACCGGGCGCGGCGCGACAAGCTCAACGGCGAGGCGCGTGCCACCGCGGACGAGCGAGGACGGATCCTTGACGAGCTCCATGCCCGTAGCGCCGAAGCTCAGGAGCACCGGCGCCACCGGGACCAGCTGAACGCCGATGTCCGGGAGGCCAAGCGCCTCCGGGAGGAGTGGAACCGAAAGCTCCAGGAGCTCGGGGACAAGCTCCAAGAGCTCAAGCGGAGCCGCTCCGCTCCGCGTCCCGGGGCGGTCCCCGTCTGGAGGCTCCGCAAGGAGCTGAAAGAGCTCGAGTTCCGTCACATGACCACGGCCCTCACGGGCGAGCAAGAGAAGCGTCTCATTGAGGAGATGAAGCGTCTCGAGGCCGCGATCCGCGAGCAGGACGACCAGCTCCGGCAGGACCCGGAGGTCGAGGCAACGCTGAAGGCGTTCCAGGAGGCCCGGGACGAGGCGGAAAAGCACCACGCCGCGGTCGGGTCGCTCGCCGAGGAGGCCCAGCGGGAGCACGAGGGGATGGTCGGCCTCTACGAGGCGGTCGACGAGCTGCGCCGCCAGGCCGACGAGGTCCAGGCCAAGCTCATCGAGGTCAAGACCTCCGCGGACGAGGCTCACCGGGCCCACATCGCGGCGATCGAGGAGGTCCGCGACATCGAGAAGATGCTGTACGCCGCGCGCGGCGGACGAGCTCCCCCGAGTTGGGGCGAGGCAGAACCCCCCCGGGAGGAGGACTTTTTGGCCCGACTTAAGAAGGGCGAGAAGGTTTCCACCGAGGACCTCATGGAGCTCCAGAAGACGGGGCGCGGCTAGTGCTCCCCGGCCACAGGGAACCCCTGGGCTCGCATCCTTCCCGTCGCCGTACAGGGTCGCAGGGGTCCGGTGCACCGGAGTCGGCGGGTTCTTCGAAGGAGCGCGCGCCCAGCCCGTCACACCGTTCGGGTAACCTATATACTGCCGGGGACGGTGCCGCGGCCGAGATGCGTCAGGTCAAGCTCGACCAGGCGGAGCTCCGTCAGATCAAGGAGCTCTACGAGGGCGTGATGTCCCACGCCTGCCACGGTCTCTTCTTCCGAGAGGGGTCGGTGCTCGGCGGGCCGATGGCCGAGGCGGCCCTCAAGGACCGGGCGCACTACTTCGAGCGGGCGGCCGCCGAGCTCAAGGAGCGAGGCTGGGTCGAAGAGGTGACCTTCTCGGAGCACGAGGTCATCGTCAAGGGGTCGATCGAAGCCTCTCCCAGCGACATTCCCGCCTGCCATCGCCTGCGGGGGATGCTGCGCGAGTTCTACGAACGTTTTAAGGGGGGGCGAGTTAAATGCACTGAAGAGATGTGTGCAAGCACTGGCCACTCCGAGTGTCGCTTTCACGTAGAGGAAGTTTAGGAAGGGGGTCGGGCAGATGATGGCAACCGGGAACGTCGGTACGGTGATCAAGGACCTCAAGACCCGCATCGGAGGGACGGCGACCGCGCTCGTCTCCCGGGACGGGCTGGTCCTCTACGCCGATGTGCCCGCGGGGGTGTACACGGAGACCTTCGCCATCATGTGCGCCACCATCCTCGGTGCGGCCGCCACGGCCAACACCGAGCTGAACCGCTCGCCCCCGGAGCGGATCGTGATCGAGGGGAACGACTCCAAGACGATTATCGTCGGGAGCGGCAAGAAGGCGCTGCTGGTCGCGGTCGTCGACCGCACGGCGGACGTCACCAAGGTCCTCGACGAGGTCGGCAAGGTCGCCGAGCTCCTCAAGGCGAACTGATCAGTCCCCGTTCGGGCCCGCCTGCCCGCCGTCGTCCGTTGCTGGCACCATGCGTTCCGTGACGCGGCGCTCAAGGTCCAGCCGGCGCCCTCCGCCGGTGAAGACGCGGAAGAAGTACCCCGTCATGGCGGCGGTGAGACGCGCCCAGGCGATCCCGCTCCGCTGCCCTCGCAGGAGCCGTCGGTAGCGGTACCGCCCCCACAGGTTCCCCTGCTTCTCGGTGAGCTGCTTGCGTCCGTAGCCGTTCCAGAACGCCTGGTAGAGGAACCGGATGAACGTGGTCCGCACGTGGTGGTAGACCACCGCCTGGGGCTCGTAGCGGATGGATGCGCCCGCCTCGACGGCCCGCAGGTTCAGGTCAATATCCTCCGCGGTCACGAAGCGGGTGTCGAACCCGCCGAGCCGCTGGAAGAGGCTGCGGTGGTAAGCGAGGTTGCACGAGGGGAAGGTCACGTCGTACCCGCTCTCGAACAGCTCGACCCGCTCGAGCTGGCCGTAGTTCGACTTCCCGACGACGACCGTCCGTCCGGCGACCACGGGAGACTGGCGCAAGGCACGGCGCATGGCCGCGAGCCACTGGGAGTCCGCGAAGCAGTCCCCGTCGATGAAGGCGACCCAGGTTCCGTGGGCCACCGCCACCCCGACGTTCCGACCTACCCCGCGCGAACCGGACCGCTCGAGGACCCGAACGAGGTCCGGCCGGCGTCGAGCGTACTCCTGGGCGACCTCGAGCGTCCGGTCTCGGCTCACCGCGTCGACGACGATGACCTCGAACGGAGCCTCCTGGACCAGGAGGCTGTCCAGGAGCTGGGGGAGGTGCGGCTCCTCGTTCTTGACGGTAATGACGACCGAAATCAGCGGAAGGGGGGGCTCACTTCCCAATGTCCATCACGACAACGTCCTTTACCGCGCGCATGCTCTTGAAGGGGAGCACGAGCCGGCCCGACGCGTCGCTCTGGAACAACCGCTGTTCGACGTCCTCGCTCGGGGTCACGAGAACGTGCGCAATCCCGCCCGTCATGGTGTCGACGACAAAGTTGTCGATGAGTCCGAGAATCTGGCCGTCGTTCGTCATCACGGTCTTTCCGCGGAGCTCGGTAAGGAACTTGCGCATGGGTGAGGGCCTCTCGCGAGGATGGCGGAGGGCAGTATTTAATCGTTCACGGCGATGGGCAGCGCCCCGGGCGGGGAACCGGGGCGGCGAACCGGTGTGCTGCCCAAGTCCCGGCCGCGTCGGACCGTGACGCGTCTTCGCTCGGCCGGCAACGCTTATATCGCGTTCCCGGGTCGGAATCGTCCCCCCTATGGCCCGTTCTCACATCAAGGGTAACCCGGAGCTGCTCCGGGCGATCCGGGAGCTTCGCATCGCAGCGCGCTCCCACCACGCCCCGGTGTGGGCGTCGGTGGCCGATGGACTCGAGCGGGCTCGGCATCCCTCCCGACCCGTGAGCATCGGCCACCTCGACCGGATCGCTGCGGCCGAGGAGACGGTGGTCGTTCCGGGCAAGGTGCTCGCCGACGGGTCGCTCTCGAAGCGTCTCACGGTCGCCGCGTGGGCCTACTCGGCCGAGGCCCGCGCCAAGATCCACGCGGCGGGGGGTACGGCGCTCTCCCTCCACGACCTTCTCAAAGCAAAGCCCGACGGTTCGGGGGTGAGGCTCGTTGGCTGACCCGCTCCCCAGCCCGAAGCCCACGGTGATCGATGCTTCCGGGCTCGTACTCGGACGAGCGGCCAGCGTGATCGCCAAGCGCCTCCTGAACGGCGAATCGATCGTCGTGATCAACTCGGAGAAGGCCGTCGTGACCGGCTCGCGAGCCCAGGTCCTCTCGTTCTATGCTGCGGCCCGGGCCCGTGGGTCCGTCCGCTCCGGACCCCACTTCCCGCGTTACCCGGACCGGATCTTCCGCCGGACGGTGCGGGGCATGGTCCCCCACCAGAAGACGCGCGGCAAGGAGGCGA
>JASHYQ010000085.1 GCA_030042955.1 Thermoplasmata archaeon | reverse complement strand
GGCACCTGGTGCGGTGCATGCGCGGCGCCGGTGGCGAAGTAGCAGAAGAACGGCTTGTCCGGGACTGCCTGCCGCTGGTCGAGCACCATGCGGATCGCCCGGTCCGCCAGGTCCTCGCTGAGGTGATACCCATCCTGCGGCGAACGCGGCGGTTCGACCTGCGTGTTGTCCTGCACGAGCGGCGGGTCCCACTGGCTCGTCTCCGCGGCGAGGAATCCGTAGAACCGCTCGAACCCCTGCCCGAGCGGCCATCGGTCCATCGGCCCGGCGGCCGAGTACTCACCGCGCGGGCACAGGTGCCACTTACCGACCGCCATCGTGGCATAGCCAGCGTCGCGCAGGATGCGCGGCAGCAGCGCGGCCGACTTCGGGAGCCGGCCGGTATAGCCGGGAAAGCCGAGCGGTGTCTCCATCGTCATGCCCATCCCCACCGCGTGGTGGTTGCGCCCGGTCAGCAGCGCGGCCCGAGTCGAGGAGCAGATGGACGTCACGTGGAAGCGGTTGTAGCGCAGTCCGGCGGCTGCAAGCCGGTCGATGCTCGGCGTCGCGATGGCCGAGCCGAAGCAGCCGATCTGGGCGAACCCGATGTCGTCCAGCACGATGATCACCACGTTCGGCGCGCCAGGGGCGGGTCGCCGGTAGGGCACGTAACGGGCGCTGCCCTCGCTCATCAGGCGGACGCCGCCGCGCTGGCCCGGATCGGTCACCAGACCGCCTCCCTTACTCGGGTGGGGGCCGACCTGATGGCTGGCCCGCGTCTGCCGGCCGGGTGGGACCTGGCCCGTCGGCCCTGCTGCCCGGTGCACCGGCATGCACACGGCATCGCTATTCCCTGATGACGTACGTGAAAAGGCGCACTACGCCGTCCTCGCCTTTTTCCGGGAACACGCCCTGAACCTCGTTCTCGAATCCAGGAAAGCGGGCGTAACTTTCCTCAAACAGTTTGAGGTACGCGATCACGGGCGCGGCGCGGTCGTCCCAGCGCTCGCCGGGCACCACGACGCCGATGCCGGGCGGGTAGACCAGCGCTAGCGTCGCCGCGACGCGCCCGCCCACCTCGTCGACCGGCACGTAGTCGATCTGATTCGCCGTAAACAGCCGGGTGGCTTCCTGCGGCGACAGCACCATCTCCGGGAAGTGGTCAGCCTGGAACTGCTGGCGCTGCAGCTCCGAAGTGTTCGCCTTCCGGTAGAAGTCATGCATCCGCTGGCACAGGTCGCGGAGCCGGTCGTGGCCGTATGCCTGCGGTCGCGCCGCCACGAACTTAGGTATAACCTCGCGGAGCGGGGCATTGGCGTCGAAGAAATCCTTGAAGTCCACCAGCGTCGTCATGAGCGTTCCGCACTTGCTGACCTCGATGCCGGGCGTGACGAGGAACAAGATGGTGTTGAGGTCGTTCTTCTCCGGGACGATACCGCGCTCGCGAAGGAACTCGGCCACGACCGGGGCAGGGACGCCCCAGTCGAGGTACTCTCCGGTCTCCCGGTTGAACCCGGGCGTGACCAGCGTGAGCTTGTTCGGGTCCGTCATCGCGTAGCCGTCGGTGACTCGCTCGAAACCGTGCCAGCGCGCCCCTGGCCGAAGCTGCCAGCACTGCTGTTCGGCGAGCAGCACATCGGTGGGCACGTCCTCCCAGGCCTCGTCGTGCAGGTCCTCGGTGTGCGATGAGCCGGTGATCGTGACGGTGTCGGGGACGAACGGATCGAAGAACCAGCGCGTCGGCCGCCCCTCGTGCCCAGGCGTTGCCTCGTACCGGCGCCGCATCCTCCGGATGGCCTTGCGGGTTTCCACCGCTAGCCGAGTCGCGTCATTCCACAGGTGGAAGCCGCTGCGCCCTTTCATCATCTGGGCGCCGACGTCCAGCGAGGCGAACAGCGGGTAGAAGGGCGAGGTTGAGGCGTGCAGCAGGTACGACTGGTTGAAGCGCAGATCAGTCACGTGCCGCGGCTGGCCCGCGATATGCCGGCTCTTGGTATGAATCTGCGAGGCCTGCGAGAAGCCGGCCAGCTGTTTGTGCGTGGACTGCGTAGCGATGATGCCAGGGTCTTCCGGTCCAAGGTTGTCCAGGCCCATGGCGTAGTGGCCGGCGAACAGTGGGTGGAACTTCATGAAGCCGGCCCACGCCTCATCGAGCAGGATGTAGTCGCACAGGTGGCCGATGCGGTCCAGTACCGCCTGGACGTTGTAGATGGAGCCGTCGTAGGTGCACTGCTCGATGATGGCCAGCCGGAAGGGGCGCTCGGCCCGCCACAATTCCGGGTCGCTGACCAGCGGGTTGGCGCGGATGGCCGCGCGGATGCTGGCTTCCTCCAGCGCCCCGGGGTCGATCGGCCCGACCATGCCCTGCGGGTTACGGTCGGCTGGCAGGTACACCGGAATGCCGCCGGCCAGTACGAGGGCACCATTGTGGGCTGATTTGTGATTATTGCGATCGAACAGCACAAGGTCGCCGGGGGCGATGAGCGCGCCAGTGGTGATGAGGTTAGAGGTGGATGTGCCGTTGAGTACGAAATAGGTGCGATCGGCACCGAAGATCTCCGCCGCGGCAGCCTCGGCCGCCCGCGCGGGCCCCTCGTGCACCAGCAGGTCGCCGAGCTCAACGACCGAATTATCCAGGTCGGTGCGGAAGACCGTCTCGCCCAGATACTCGTAGAAGACGTGCCCGACCGGGCTGCGGCGGTAGAACATGCCGCCGTTGTGGCCCGGGCATGTCCACATCTCACTACCGGATTCGTTGAAGTCGATGATGCGCCCGAAGAACGGCGTCTTGAGCTGCTCGATGTACGCCTCGACGTGCCGGTTGATGTACCTGGCGACGAAGGCTGGCGTGTCCTCCTCCGGATAGATCAGGCCCCGCACATCGTCCCTGAGCAGCCACTGCTGACCGCGCGGAAGGTGTTCCGACGGCGCCATCAGGAACACCGGCATCTCCAGGCCGACGTCGGCGACCGTGTCCAGGACACGCTTGCCGTCGATGCCGTCGGCTTTCGTGCCCCACTCGAGCAGCAGGCAGGCCACCGAGGCGTCGCTGCGCAGGCGGACGATGGCGTCTTCTGTGCTGCACAGGACGTCGGTGCGCAGGTGATGATCCTCGCGAAGATGCGTCCGCATACGCTCGGACACTTCGAGCATGGCCTGCGAGCGCTCTATCCGCGAGTCCACGATCAGGACCGTGAACATGTCCTTGTAAACCATGGGCTTCGCCCTTCAGTCCGGTCGGTCACGCGCGCGGCGGCGTCGGTAACGTGATCGAAGCGAGCGACCGCCGTCCGCACCTGCCTAGGATCGGTCGGTGGCTCTTTCCGCTCAAGCCCGGCAGTCGGTGCCGTGGGTCCCTGGTAATGCGAAAC
>JASHYQ010000084.1 GCA_030042955.1 Thermoplasmata archaeon | reverse complement strand
TCCCAGATCTCGGGGCCGGTTCCGGTGAAATGGGCGAGCGGGTTGGCGGGGTTGTTGTACTGGTCCGCGTAGTAGTAGAGGTCGGGACGAACGTCGGCATCCTGTCGGGCGAGTCGCTGGGCCAGGTCGGTTCCCTCCCCCGGGTCGGTCAGGATGACCTCCGCGCCGAGCGCGCGAAGATGGCCGAGACGAGCCGGGTTAGCGTTCCTGGGAACGTACAAGCGGACCGGGAAACCCAGTCGCGCCCCGAGCGTGGCATAGGCGACCGCCGTGTTCCCGCTGGACGCGTCGAGCAGCGCGCGTCCTGGTCGGAGCTCCCCGCGGCGCAGGGCCTCCTGAACGATCGACGCCGCCGCCCGGTCCTTCACCGAGCCGGAGGGGTTCTCAAACTCGGCCTTCGCCCAGAGTTCGAATCCGCCCCCGGCGCCCGCGGCCATCTGACGGAGCTCGAGCAGCGACGTATGTCCGACCTGGGCCACTACCGACCCAGGCCCTCGTGAGGGGCGGGTCCCGCTCCCCGAGGAGGGCGCTACTGCAGCTGAATCAGATGCGTACACCGAAGTCCCCCGCGGCCGATCGAGTCTTCCAGCGCGACTCCGGCTTCTCCGAGCAGGGCTTCGGTGAGGTTCTTGTCGAAGACCTCGCACAGGAGGTACGGGTGGCTCAGCGCGTTGTGACGGAAGACGCAGTTCGTGCGGACGATGCGGGCGCGGCCATCGACGCCCTTCTCGACCGTGCAGCGGAATCCGAGCCGGTTGAGGGCCTCGACCAGATGGTCCAGTCGTTCCTCCTCAGGGGCCTCTCGAGGGATCGACTTGGCGATCTCCCGAGCCATGCGCTTCGCAGCCTGGGCGAAGAGGGCGCTGACGAACCCTTCCCCCTCGCTCGACAGAAGTTCGTTGACCAGCGTCTCTAGGATGAGGTCGTACTTCTTCGGGAACAGCTCTTGGCCGTGCTCGGTCAGGACATACCGCTTCCGCGGGCGTCCGACCCCTTCGCGGTGGAAGGCAGGCGCCACCAGACCTCGACCCTCCATCCGGTCCAAGTGCCCACGGGCAGCGCTCTCCTGGATCCCGAGCTTTAAGGCGAGGTCGCGCGCCGTGCGGGGCGCGACCGCCAGTTCTTCGAGAATCCGGCCCCGCGTGCCTTCGAGCGTGTCTCCGTCGACCGCGGTCATCGCTCTCGTCCCTTTCCTCCATCCCGCCAGACGTGATAGGGATTTACACACCACGCCATGCTTAAATAACGGTATCGGCTCGTACCGACGGTTCAATGACGACGTCCACGCCGGAGCATACGCTCGAGGTCAAGGGCCTGCACGCCGAGGTGGCTGGGAAGGAGATCCTGAAGGGGGTCAGCCTCACCTTGAAGAGCGGGGAGCTGAGCGCCCTGATGGGTCCGAACGGCTCGGGCAAGAGCACCCTCGCTTACGCGCTCATGGGTCACCCGAAGTACAAGGTCACGGCGGGGACCGTCACGCTAGACGGGAAGGACCTGCTGAAGCTGAGCGTCGACCACCGCGCACGTGCGGGACTCTTTCTCGGCTTCCAGTACCCTCAGGAGGTCTCGGGCCTCTCGCTCTCCAAATTCCTCTGGACCGCCTACATGCAACGCCACACGGCCGAGAACGCCGACGCCAACGGGTTCGACGCGGACCTGAAGCGGAACCTGGGCTACCTCGGGATGGACGACGCGCTCCTCAAGCGCTCCCTGAACGAAGGGTTCTCGGGCGGGGAGAAGAAGCGCGTGGAGGTCCTTCAGATGGCGACCTTGAAGCCCCTGTTCGCGATCCTCGACGAGCCCGACTCCGGGCTCGACATCGACGCGGTCCGGTCGGTCGGTGAGACGGTGGCGAAGCTCCACCGGCCCGACGCCGGCATTCTCCTGATCACGCACTACCAGCGGATCCTGAAGTACGTCAAGCCGGACAAGGTGTTCGTCATGGTCGACGGGGCCATCGCGCTTTCCGGCGGCCGCGAGCTCGCCGAACAGCTCGAGGCGAAGGGGTACGACTGGGTGCGCCTCGGCATCGCCGAGGCCGCGTAGGCCGGGGTCCCCTGGCTCGGAGAGGACGATGGACGTCGCCCGAATCCGGGCGGACTTCCCGATCCTTTCCCGCACGTTCCACGGGCACCCGCTGGTCTACCTCGATTCCGCGGCGACCTCCCAGAAGCCGCGTTCCGTGCTCGACGCGGAGACCGCCTACTACGAACGCGCCAACGCGAACCCGCACCGCGGCGTCTACGCCCTCAGCGTCGAGGCGACCGACGCCTACGAGAACGCCCGTGCGCGCGTCGCCAGGTTCCTGAACGCTCCCGACCCGAAGGGCGTGGTCTTCGTCCGAGGGACCACCGAGGCGCTGAACCTCGTCGCCGCGAGTCTCGGTGCGAGCATCTTGGAACCAGGTGATCGCGTGCTCGCCACGGTCATGGAGCACCACTCGAACCTGGTCCCCTGGTCGTTCCTGCGGGACCGGAACGGGGTCCACGTCGACTATCTCGACATCAACGACCAGGGAGAGCTGCGGCTGGAGGAGCTGGACCACCTCCTCACCCCGAGGACGAAGGTCGTCACGGTCACCCATGTCTCGAACGTCCTGGGAACCGTCAACCCGGTCCGCGAGATCGCCGACCGGGCCCACGCAGTCGGAGCCCGCGTCGTGGTCGACGCGGCGCAATCCGCTCCCCACCGAAAGGTCGATGTCCAGGCCCTAGGGGCCGACTTCTTGGCGTTCTCCGGCCACAAGACCCTCGGTCCGATGGGGATCGGGGTCCTCTGGGGTCGGCCGGAGATGCTCGCCGAGATGCCCCCATACTCCGGGGGCGGCGAGATGATCACGGAAGTGCACTTGGACCGGGCCAGCTTCCGGGAGCCGCCGGCCCGCTTCGAGGCGGGGACGCCGAACGTCGGAGGGGCTGTCGCTCTCGCGGCGGCCCTCGACTACCTCGAGGGGATTGGCTGGGACGAGTTGGCGGACCACCAGCGCCGCCTGGTCCGTGAGTTCCAGCAGGGTATCGACTCCAAGCTTTCGGAGGAGGTCCGTGTCTTCGGGCCGCGCGGACCGGATGCCCGAGAGGCGGTGCTCTCGTTCTCCCTGAAGGGAGCGCATCCGCACGACGTCGCCTCCCTGCTCGACGCGGACGGGATTGCGATCCGAGCGGGGCATCACTGTGCGCAGCCCCTCATGGAGCGTCTCGGGGTCTCCGCGCTCACGCGGGCCAGCCCCTACTTGTACAACACGGTCGAGGAGGTCCGCCAGTTGGTCGACGCGCTCGAGAAGATCTCCCGCCTGTTCGCCGTGCCCACCCCGAAGAAACGCTCCCGCGCGGCCTGAGGGACCCCTCAAGATGGCCCGTGCGAGTGTAGCGCATGGACCGACAAGCCGCGCCTTACCGAGGGTAGGACCGGTGGAAGGGTGGGTGTAGCAGCCGGGACTACCTTTGAATTAAATACTATTAGGTGATGGAATTCCCGAGGGTACCTTGGCTCAGGGCGCGACCGACGTTACACCGTTGGACTACACGCGATACGATTTCAAAAACCCGGAAACCTACCGGCTGCGGATTGCCAAGGGGCTGACCCGCGAGGTCGTCGAGCAGATCTCCGACTTCAAGAAGGAGCCGGACTGGATGCGGGAGTACCGCCTCCGGGCCTACGACCACTTCGTCCAGCGCCCGATGCCCGACTGGGGGCCGAGCCTCGCCGAGATCGACTTCGACTCGTACACCTACTACGCCAACCCCCTGCTCGAGGGGGAGACCAAGCGCAGCTGGGACGACCTTCCGGCCGACATCAAGAACACGTTCGACAAGCTCGGGATCCCGAAGGCCGAACGGGAGTTCTTCGGGGGGGTCGGGGCCCAGTACGACAGCGGGACGGTCTACCACAAGATCCGAGAGGACCTGACCGCGAAGGGAATCCTCTTCACCGACACCGACTCGGCCGTGAAGGAGTACCCCGACATCGTCCGGAAGTACTTCGGCAAGATCGTTCCCTACAACGACAACAAGTTCTCCGCGCTCAACAGCGCCGTCTGGTCGGGCGGCAGCTTCGTCTACGTCCCGCCCGGCGTCGACGCCGGCATCCCGCTCCAGGCGTACTTCCGGATCAACGCTCGGAACGTGGGCCAGTTCGAACGCACCCTGATCATCGGGGACAAGGGCTCGAAGGTCCACTACATCGAGGGATGCCTGCCGGCCGGCGAGGAGGTCCTGGTCGGGGACCGGCTCACCCCGATCGAAGGGATCGAGACCGGGCAGTCCGTCCTCAACAGCGACGGGCAGGAGACCACGGTCGAGAAGACGATGGTCCGGCCGTTCGATGGCGAGCTCATCGACATCACTCCCGTCTCGGTCGGTAACGCCTTCCAACTGACCCCCGAGCACCCCGTGCTCTGCGTACGCCGGAGCCGCGTCACCACCTCCCTCCGGCCGAACCGGGCCCTCTCCGACATCGACCCAGCGAAGTTGCTGTCCACCCCCCCCGAGTTCGTCCCTGCGGGCGAGCTGCAACCAGGGGACTTCATCCATTACCCGATCAACCGGACCGAGCGGGACGACCCCACCTTGGGCGAGGACGAGCTCACCGTCTTGGGGTACTACCTTTCCGAGGGTTGTGTCCAGATGATCAACGGCTGCGAGGCCGTGACGTTCACCTTCCACATCGACGAGACCGAGTACGTCGACGAGCTGAGCCGCTCCATTCGGGCCATCACGGGCAAGACTCCCTGGACAAACCGCCAGCCCGCGAAGCACGCCGTCGTGGTCGGGGTCTATTCCAAGCCGCTCTACGCCCTCTGTCTCGAGCACGGCGGGAAGTACGCGGACCAGAAGCGCCTCAGCAAGTCGGTCATGGACCTGCCTCCCGAGAAGCAGCGGGTCCTGCTCGAGACGTACTACAACGGGGACGGGAACGTCTACGAACGGTTCGGAACGGTGCACCGCGCGCTGACTGTCTCCCGACAGCTAGCCTTCCAGCTCCAGGAGCTCCAGGCCCGGCAGGGGATCTTCGCTACGATCAACGTACGGGAGCCGTTCCAAGAGACCATGGAGGATGGCCGCCAGGTCTCCCACAAGCGGGCCTACACCGTCTACTACCAGGTGGGAAAGCGTGCGGAGGCGGTCCGCCGCGCCGGCGACGCCTTCCTCGTGCCCGTGCGGAAGGTCTCGCGGACTCCCTACCACGGGAACGTCTACAACTTCCACGTTGCGGGCCAGAACAACACCTACCTCGTGAAGGGGTTCTCGGTGCACAACTGCACGGCGCCCATCTACTCGACCGACTCCCTCCACGCAGCCGTGGTCGAGGTCGTCGCGGAGCCGTACTCCAAGGTCCGCTACACGACCGTCCAGAACTGGTCGAAGAACGTCTACAACCTCGTCACCAAGCGCGCGGTCGCTTACGAGAACGCGCTGGTCGAGTGGGTCGACGGGAACATGGGCTCGAAGATCACGATGAAGTACCCGTCGGTCTACCTGAGGGGCCGCGGGGCCCGCGCCGACATCCTCTCGGTCGCCTTCGCGAGCCAGGGGCAGATCATCGACTCCGGGGCGAAGGCCGTCCACTCGGCCCCCGACACCTCGAGCAAGATCATCGCCAAGTCGATCGCCATCCGCGGGGGCCAGACGAGCTACCGCGGCCTCCTCCACGTGGCACCGGGTGCGACCGGCGTGAAGGCCGCCGTCCGCTGCGACGCCCTGCTGCCGGACGAGCTCGGCCGTTCGGACACCTACCCGTACAACGAGATTCACGAGGAGGATGCGACGATCACGCACGAGGCGGTCGTCGGGAAGATCGGCGAGGAGCAGATCTTCTACCTGATGAGCCGCGGACTGAACGAGTCGGACGCGATCCACCTGATCCTGATGGGCTTCCTCGCCGAGTTCGCGAAGGAGCTCCCCGTCGACTACGCCCTCGAGCTGAACCGGCTGATCCAGCTCGAGATGACCGGCGCGGTCGGTTAGACCGACCAGACAGGCTGCGCCCCGGGCGACGCCGTCGGGCTTACCTGCGCCGGGGCACCCTCGGAACGTCGGTGTGTGACTTCACGAGGTCGGTTACCGAGAGCATCGTGGCGTAGGCGAGGTTCGCCTCCGCGGCGAGTTCCGCCGGGGAGCGGGGACCGGACCGGCCGAGGACCGCTCTCGCCGCGTCCAGGAGCTCCTGGGCCGTGCGCAAGCTCGCCGGCTCGAGCACCTTCCCGCGGGGGTGAGCGACCAGCTCCGCCGTCTCGTCGAGGTCGTTCCGCAGGGAGTTGACGAGGTCTTCGAGCAGGGGAC
>JASHYQ010000083.1 GCA_030042955.1 Thermoplasmata archaeon | reverse complement strand
TCACCCCGGTGGCGTCGGTGAGCTGCATCGGGTTGGTGGAGGTCCGGAACGACTCGTAGAAGAGGCTCGCTCGCTGGTGCTCCTCCACGCGGTCCGTCACGTCCCGGAGGATCAGCAGGGACCGGCGACCCGTGCGGGACCGCCGGGGAAGCGGATGCACCTCGATATCCAGGTAGGCACCCCCCGGGGGGCGCGCGGCACGGGCCCGAACCGAGCGGAAGGTCGCGGGCGCATCTCGGCGGAGTGCAGCCTGGACGGCGTCCTCGACCGCTTGCGCGGCCGCCCCGTCGGCCGCGAGGACCTGATGGAGGTCGAGGGTGGCCGTCCCCGACGGCTGGCCGGTCATCCGGAAGTACGCCGAGTTCGCCCAGGAGATCGTGCCCGGTGCGACGATCACCGCGATCCCGAGCGGCAGGCTCTCGAGAACCGCTACGGATTCGTCCGTGCCGTGGAGTTCCGGTGCCATCGTCCTCTCGCGCCGGGAGCACCCGGCGCGGTCTCTTCTCCCTGTCGGTAAGCTCCGGCGTCTGGATCCGCTCGCGCGGGTTGGCTCCTCCGGTCGAGGGAAAATGACTCTGGGTGCGGCTCGGCCGGGGGTCAAGTGAATCTGACGGGGTGGCTATAGCCGAGACCCCCGGTCGAGTTCTTGCATGGAGGAAACCCACAGGGTACTCGTGGTCGGCGAGACCCCCAGTCTCGGTCGGTCGATTGCCGACCTGTTGGAGTCCGAGAACGTGCCCGCCCGGTACGTCTATGACCTGGACGCCGAGGCTCCCCTCGGCTCGCTGGCCGACCGGTACGTGGTCGTCGTAGCCGCGTGCACCGGATACTTCTGCGCCACGGCCCGTCGCTGGATGCGCGGGGAGATGCCCGGAGTCAAGCTCGTCGTCGTCGGCTCGCGCGACCCGATCCTGGGAACCACGCCGGAGGTCCGGCAGGTGGAGCTTCCGTTGCGGGCCACCGGGTTCATGCACACGGTTCGCGAGTTGCTCGCCTCGTCGCCGACCGGCCCGATGGTGGTGCGAGGCGTAACGTGACTCGCCCGCCCTTCGCGGACGACCGTCTCGTCTCCCGGAGGTCGAGGTTCACCGGTGAATGGCCCCTCGGATTAGCGATAGGGCGGTATCGCGCAACGGGACCTTAAGAGACAAGCAGACGGAGGATCCATGATGTTGATGGTGAGCGTTCAAAACCTGGACGAGGCCAAGGAGTCCGTGGCGGGCGGTGCCGACATCGTCGACGTGAAGAACCTACGGGAGATGGTCATCGGGTCGAACTTCCCCCCGGTCATCCGCGAGGTTCGCCGTGCCTTCCCGGCGGGGGTGCACGTCAGCGTCACGCTGGGCGTGGTCCCTAATCAGGCCGGCACGGTCGCGCTCGCGGTCTACGGCGCGGGAGCCCTCGGGGCGACCTCCGTCAAGGTCGGGTTCATCCAGAGCGACTATGGGACGGCTCTCCGGATCCTGCGCGAGAGCCGTCGAGCCCTCGAAGGGTTCGATACGAAGCTCATTGCCGCGACGTTCGCCGACAGCCCTCTCTACGCCGGGATCGACCCCAGGCTGGTCGTCCAGCTGGCCGAAGAGAGCCAGAGCGACGGGATCCTGATCGACACCTTGGTGAAGGACGGCCGGAACCTCTTCGATTTCCTCGACGAGGCGACCCTGAAGCAGCTCGTGATGGAGGGCAAGGAGCTCGGGATGAGCACCGCGCTCTCCGGCACGCTCCAGATCGCGAACCTCAACCAGCTGGTTCGGATCAACCCGGACATCGTCGGGGTCCGGGGTGCGGTCTGCACCCGGGGCGACCGGGAGGGCGGGGCCGTCGATTCGACGGCGGTCGCCCATCTCAAGGACGAGCTTCGGCAGCGCCTCGTGGGCCAGATCGACGTCTACGACGGGTCCGCCCCGAGGCTACCGACTCTCCCCGCGTAGGTGGCGACCATGTTGCGCGAAGCCCTCGTGGTGGATGGAACCGCCAAGACATGCAAGGGGGTCATCGCGGGCCTCGAGCGGGGGATGACCGAGCTCGAGCCGGGCGACGTGGTGCTCGCGATCGTCGAGGACATCCCGAGCCGGCTCGAGGTGTACGCCTGGGCTCAGCGGAAGAGCCACCACATTGTCGAGGAGCGACGTCGAGGGGTGGGATATGTCCTGTACATCGCCAAGGGGGCCAGGAACCGAGTGCCCCTCCGCGCCCCGACCTGGAGGGACCCAGGGCACGGGGCGGGAGAGACCGGTGAGGTTCACCCGGTCCCGGGGGCCCGGGCATGAAGTACCACCGGTCCGACGCCAAGGCGTGGGCACGGGAGACGATGGTAGGTCAGTGGACCACCATGGTCACGCCGTTCACGGCCGCCGACGAGGTGGACGAGGTGGGGCTGGCCTCCAACGTCGAGCACGTGCTCGGGCTCGGAACCCGGGGCATGGGATTCTCCTGGAACATGGGGGAGTTCTGGAGCCTCACCCAGGAGGAGCGCCTCCGCCTCATGGCGCTGGTCCCCCGGCTGGTCCGGGGCCGGGCCCGGATTGCCTTCCAGGTGACCGATACATGCCTCAAGGATGTCCTCGCGATGGCCCGTCGGGCGGAGGAGCTCGAGTACGACCTTGTGATCCTCGCCGCTCCGTACCTTGTGACCAAGACCGAGGAGCAGGTCCTCGACTTCGTCTCCCGGGTCGCGGAAGCGGTCGACATCGGGATCGCGTTCTACAACTCCCCGCAGTTCGGCGTCGTCCTGAGCGCCAAGGCGCTCTCCAAGATGGCCGACCTCCCCACGCTCGTCGCGATCAAGGAGGCGAGCTTCAACCTCCAGCTGAACATCGATACCCATCTCGCTGCCGGCGCAAAGGCCGTGGTGAGCGTTCCCGACGAGGAGATCTTCTTCGTCGGCGAACCGTACGGTATCCACCAGCAGGTCATGTTCGCCAACACGAGCGACTGGCGCTTCGACACGGAGTCGTCGCATCACTACGTCCGGTTCGTCGACCTCGCGACGCGGGGTGACCTCGAGAAGGCGCGCGCGCTCTACCCGAAGATCTGGCCGGTGAAGGAGGTCTCTCGGCGCTGGTGGGCGCGCGTCGCAGGACGAACCGCCGGCTCGCTTCCCGTGCAGATGGTCAAGCAGTGGGGCGAGTTCATGGGCATGGCGGGGGGCCATGTGCGGCCCCCGTTGATGCCGCTAACCCCGGTCGAGAAGGAAGAGCTCCGGGAGGACCTTGGGAAGCTCGGGCTTCTGAAACGCGAGCTCGTCTCCCCAACGGCCTAGACCGACCCGCTCGCGCAGCCCGACGTACCTCAAGGAGCCGGCCGGAGGGAACCGGGCGCGCGAAACCGTCCTTATCTTCGGGGCCTCTCTAAAGGTGGTCGGAGCGACGTGTGAAAGGAAGAGGTCCGACGAAGACCCCGCCGGCCCGCAAGGCGAAGAACCAGCTGGCCCCCAAGTTGGCTCCCGGAGAGTTCGCCTCCATGCTCCCGGAGCTTCCCCTCGTGGAGGTGGACGTCGACGCCGGTCCCTCCTCCCACTGGATCCGGGACCTCACCGAGCGCTGGAACCTGAGGGTCCGGATCGACGTGTGTCGCCCGATGGGGGCCGATTCCTCGGACCTCCTTCAGGTGGTCGAGCTGATCGGGGAGCCCGGGGAACTGGGAGCGGCCGAGCGCCATCTCCGCCACCGCTCCGACCTTCGGGCCCTGACCATCCTGTCTCCGTCTCCCTCGCGTCGGTTCGTCCGGGCCGTCACCCCCCTCCCCGACGCCTGCCGACGGATCTTCCAGGGGGGTGCGATTTGCGGTACCTGCCGGTTCTCTTCGGCGGGCCGGTCCGACGGAAAGGAGCGATGGACGCTGGTCGTCCCGAGAACGGCGGACGCCCTCCGGTCGGTCGCCCTCGCTCAGCCGGGAGCCCAAG
>JASHYQ010000082.1 GCA_030042955.1 Thermoplasmata archaeon | reverse complement strand
CGCGCCGGACGGGATCGACGCGGCGCTCGGCCGCGTGTGGTGGACCCTTCCCAAGCTGGCCCCGAGCGGCCGGACCCAGCTCGAGCTCCGATTCCCCCCCAAGACCGACCTCGAGGCGTCGGACCTCGACTGGTACGTCGCGGGCATTGACGAGGCCCACCTGTTGGGGGCCGACCCCCTGCCCGGGGACTGGGACGTCCGACTTCCGCGGACGATCGTCGAAGCGGCCGAGGCCGCCGCCGCGGAGAACGGAGCGAGCGGACCCGGGGAGGAGGAGGTGGATTACGATGCCGCGGAGTCGAGCGCCAGCACCAGCGAAGACGAGTGAGTCGGAGGAGCCGAGCATCCGCGCCGACGCGCTCCAGCCGACGCTCGACCTCGCCGGGGAGATCTGGAACCAGCTCGACCACGGGGAGATTCCCCACATGCGCCTCCCTCTCCGGACGAAGCAGAACCTCGAGTTCCGCATGCGGGAGGGGGTCTGGAAGCTCGGCCGGCAGATGGGCACCCGGAGCGCGCGGAAGCTCGACGGGGCGTTGATGCTGCTCCGGACGTTCTACCTCGTCGATTTCATCAACGAGATGGCCCGGGACCGGAAGACCTCCACGTTGCGGGAGCTCTACTACATCAGCGAGGCCTGGCAGGAGGCGAAGTTCCACAGCGAGGACGAGTCGAACCTCCTCATCGAGGACCTCGAGGTGATGTGCGAGCGGCTGCGAGAGGACTTCCGGCTCCATCCCGAGGAGAACGGGGCCTCCGTGATCGGGGACCTGACGATCAAGGAACGGAACCGGAAAGGGGTCGTGAAGACCATCAACTGCCGCGACGACGTGGGGGACGGAGGGTACTCCCTGCCGTTCAACGTCGAGAAGGAGAAGATCCAGTTCGTGAAGACGAGCGCGAAGTTCGTCATCGCGATCGAGTGCGGCGGTATGGTCGACCGGCTCGCCGAGAACGGGTTCGACGAGCAGCACGACGCCATCCTGGTCCATCTCAAGGGCCAGCCGGCCCGCTCCACGCGCCGGTTCCTGCGGCGGGTCACGGACGAGCTCAAGCTGCCGATCGTGGTCTTCACCGACGGGGACCCGTGGTCGTTCCGGATCTACGCGAGCGTGGCCTACGGAGCCATCAAGACGGCCCACCTGTCGAACTACCTCGCCACCCCCACCGCGGAGTTCCTCGGGGTGACCGCCTCCGACATCGAGAACTACGACCTCCCCTCCGACCACCTCTCGGAGCAGGACATCCGCGCGCTGCAGGCCGAGCTGACCGACCCCCGGTTCGGCACGGCCGAGTGGCGGGCCGAGATCGAGCTAATGCTCAAGAACGGGAAGAAGGCCGAGCAGCAGTCGCTCGCGAAGTACGGCCTGAACTACGTGACCGAGCATTACCTGCCGGAGAAGCTCGCCGAGATGGGGGTCCTGTAAGGCCCGCTAGGCGATAATCCGAAGCCCGGTCCGCCACTCCACGTCGCGCAGGGCCGTCACCGCCCGTCCCCGCTCCCCGTGGGGGATATGTCCCGACGGGTCCCCTTCGATCGCGGTCACCCAGGCGCGCAGGTGGTCGAACACCCGGTCGGTCGCGAGGTCCGCGGCCAGGTCGCGCCGTACCTCCTCGGCGACCTCCCGGGCCCGGACGGCCCCGACGCGGCCGCCCGCTCCCGGGCGGAGCCAGAGCTGCAGCGTCCGCTGGATGCGGCGCCACTCGGAGGCCGCCCGCCGCAGCCCTTCGGAGGTCCAATGGAATCGGTCGGTCAGGGGCCGTCCAAGAAGATACCAGCGCAGCGCGTCCGCCCCCACCTCTTGGAGGGCGGTGTTGAGACGCACCAGGTTCCCTTTCGACTTCGACATCTTGGAACCCTCCCAGAGGACCAGCCCCGGGTGCACGAAGATCTTCGCGAACGGCCGGTGCCGCAGGGCCAACGCGACCTCGTTCTCGGCGTAGTGGTGCGGGAAGATGAGGTCGGTCCCCCCGCCGTGCACGTCGACGGGGAGCCCGATTAGCTCGTTCGCCATCGCGTAGCACTCGAGGTGCCACCCCGGGGTCCCCCGTCCCCAAGGCCCCGGCCACGACGGGCGAGGAGGCTCCTGGAGCTTCCAGACCATGAACTCGCCGGCGGCCTGCTCACCGAGGGGGAACGGATGTCCCGGCTCCTGGACCGCGTGGGCCGCCAGCTCGCTCGCCGTCGCGAAGTTGACCCCGCGAGGTCGGGCGGGCGGGGTGTACATCCACTCGTCGCCCTGTCGATGGACGCGACCGGTGCGTGCCAGACGCCGGGCGACCTCGGTCATCTGAGGGACGAACGCGCTCGCGCGGGGTCGGACGTGCGGCGCCAGGATGTGCAGGGCGTGAAGGTCGCGGAGGAAGCTCGCCTCCTCCTTGAGGGCGAGCGACCGCCACGTGACCCCGAGCTCGGCCGCCCGTGCGTCGATCTTGTCCTCGAAGTTCGTCACGTTCATGACGTGACGGACCGGGATCCTCTCCGCCTCGAGATGGCGTCGGACCAGGTCGAAGAAGAGGTACGTCCGTGCGTGCCCGACGTGGGCCCCGTCGTAGACGGTCGGGCCGCAGACGTAGATTCCCACGGGATGGCCCCGCCGGGCGCGCACGGGCTTGGCCCGACCCGAGAGCGTGTCCCGAAGGAGGAGGTCCATGGTGCCGGCGGAGCCGGACGGGCCGACTTTAGCTCTTTGGGCGCAGGGGGGTCCCGGTAACTTGATTTGGGGGGCGTTGGTAGGGGAGGCAACCCCCGATGGAGACGCTCTACCTGCTCATCGAGACCGAGGTCGGTCAGCTCGAGACCGTACTCCAGCGGCTGAAGGCGATTCCCGGCGTGGTCGAGGTCGAGGCCGTCACCGGCCCCTTCGACCTCATCGTCAAGGTGCAGGCCGTCCATCTCAACACCGCGCTCGATACCGTGGTGCACAAGATCCGCCGCGTGCCGGGGATCAAGTCGACCGAGACGCTCGTCACCGTGGCGACGGGCTAGGCGCGGCGCCGGCTTCCCCCCGCCCTCCTCCGGGCCCGAGCCGCACCGCGCCGAGGTGTCGGCGACAAGATCGGGGAGCACGAGACCCAGGACCGCCGCTACCGCGACCACGGGCGCAGGGAGGGCCAAGGTCGCCCGACTTGGAGGGCGGGACGCTGATGCGGGCCTCATCGCCCACTAGCCATTCCCCCGACGCTCCGGGCGCTCTCAAATACCGGCGCGCGCCTCGGCATTCGATGGTCGCTGTGGGAGACCCCCTACCGAAGTTTGCGGCGCCGGACCAAGATGGCAAGCCGTTCTCGTCCGACTCCTTGCTCGGGAAGAGAGCGGTCATCTACTTCTATCCCCAGGCCGACACCCCCGGGTGCACGATCGAGGCCAAGGGGTTCCGGGACGAGCTTCCGGAGTACCAGGCCGCCGGCGTTCAGGTCGTCGGCGTGAGCACCGACGACTGCCCCGCCCAGAAGGCGTTCGCCACCAAGTACGGCCTCTCGTTTCCCCTCCTCGCCGACTCCCGGCAGGAGGTCGCCAAGACGTTCGGAGTGCTCAACCCGAGGGGTCGCGCCCGCCGGGTCAGCTTCCTGGTCGAGAAGGACGGGAAGGTCGCTGAGGTCGTGGACGCGTCCTCGGCGGACACTCACCTGACGCGCGCCCGCGCCCGGTTCCTCAGTGGGTAGACGTCGGCGGTTCGGCCGTCGCGGTCCCGGGGCTCGGGCTCGCCGGGGCGGCCACGCCGTTCCCGCCGGCTCGCTTTCGACCGAGCAGGCTCCACGCCCGGTCCCCGAGGACCTGGAGCGCGGACGGCACGAAGTACGTTCGGACGACCATGGCGTCCAGTACGACCGCCACGGCCACGGAGAATCCGATGGCCCGGATGAGGGTGAACTCCCCCACCAGCAGGGCGGCAAAGGCGCTCGCGAGGATGACCGCCGCGGCGGTGATGATCCCGCCGGTCCGCCCGACGGCGGTGACGATCGCCTCGGTGGAGGAGGACCCCTTGACCCGCTCCTCGCGCACCCGGGTGAGGACGAAGATGTTGTAGTCGATCCCGAGTCCGAGGACCAACAGGAAGAGGATCGTCCGGACGTAGAAGAAGAGCGGGAAGCCGAGAACCTCCTGGAAGACGAGGTAGGTCAGCGCCCAGGCCCAGGAGATGGAGAGGCCGATCGTCCCGACCGCCATCAGGGCGATAATCCACGAGCGCAGCACCGCGATCAGGACCACCAGGAGTCCGATCGTGACGGCGACGATCAGGAGGTCCGTGGCGGCCGCGGTCTCGTCCGCCAGGTCGCCGATCGTCGGCGCCCCGCCGCCGAACGCGAGGGCCGCCACGTTGGAGTGGGACGACTGGTAGGCGTCGAAGTTCGACTCGACCGACCGCACGGTGGAGACCGCTTGGGAGGAGAGCCCCGTCGTCGTCGGTTGGAGGGTGAGGAGGACCGTCCGGCCGTCGGTGCCGACGAAACCGCTCAACAGCCCGAGCAGGTTCTGCTGCGGGGCGGTGGGAAGGGTGGAGAGGTTCTCCCACTCGGACAGCGGGGCACCGAACGGACCGACGAGCGACTGCACGACCGCGATGCCGGACGTGTTTTCGGCGATCGAGGTGAGGGCGGCGACCTCCACGAACTCGGTCGAGTTCGTATGGTTCCCGACGACGAGAGGACTCGCGAAGGTGACCAGCGCGAAGGACGGGGTGGCGAACCCATCCCCGTAGTGGGCATAGAGCGCCGTGAGGCCGTCCGTCGCGGGGTGTCCACTCGGGAGCTGGCCGTAGAAGTCGTAGGCGAGGGGCACCTCGAGCGCGACGAGGACCAGCGGGACGCTGATGACCAGCAGGACCCCGACGACCGCGACCGGGTGTCGCTGCGTGAACCGTCCGACGCG
>JASHYQ010000081.1 GCA_030042955.1 Thermoplasmata archaeon | reverse complement strand
GCGGCCGCCGCGGTTCCCGTAGCGTGACAGTCGATCAGCGAGGCGAGGATCCCTCCGTTCACGAAGCCGGGGATCGCGCTGTGGAACGGCTTCGGGGTGAACCGTGCGACGGTCTCGTCCCCCTCCCAGAAGCTCTTGAGTTGGTGACCCTGCGAGTTCAAGCGGCCGCACCCGAAACAGTGGGCGAGGTCGTCGGGGTAGTAGTCCTGGAAGGCCTTCATGACCAGAGGCGGGAGCCGCGCCGGGTACATGGGAGCTCCGGCGCGGGTCGTGCAGCCCTTGGATGGGCCTGCGGGAGGGGCCGAGTTGGGATGGGCTGGTCGGAGTCCCTGCCCCCCGAGGGCGTGGACATGACATCCAAAAATCTGGGCGTCGGCAAGCAAGCGTAGGACAAGGCAGGTAGGCCTGCCCGCGGGCGATGAGAAGTCCGGTCGGAGTGCATGGCCAATGAGATTCCCATTTGATGGGTAGCTCGTACGAATTGCAGACTGTCGAGCGGAGGAGTTGGCGACTAGCACGCTGACGTTCAGCTCCTGGGGACTGCGAGCCACCTGCGGTAAGCCTCGCGCGGCTCCTGGAAGAGGAACCGAAGTCGGCGCCGAACCTCGGGTGAGCCCCTGGGCGGGGAGGTCAGTCGTAGGTTACTTGGCCCGCTTGGCGCGCATGTGTCGAATGGCCACTGCAGCTCCGAGGACTGCAAACAGTCCGAGGACGATACCGAGGGCGATGTAGGGTAGGTCGGGCTCGAACGAGCTCTCGGAGCTGCATGGTGGAATGAGAGCAACTGGGAATGTCAGATTCCAGTACGCCTGTGCTCCGGCGAAGTCCGTTAGATGAAGTGTGACGTTCCAAGGCCCGCTCCTCGCGTACAAGTGCGACGGATCCGGTTCGGAACTCGTCGGTCCTCCGTCGCCGAACGACCAGCTGTACGAGTAGGGCGGCGTTCCCCCCGAGACGGTGGACTCGAATTGGACCGACGCCGGGAAGTTTCCGCAGCCGTTCGGCCAGGACTCGCTGAGAGTCGCGGTGACATTGAGGGGACCGACGGAGGGAAGGGGGAGGTGCCCTGCCGAATCGGTCGCGGCCGCGTGGGCACTCGACGGTAAGAACGGACCAGGTACGGTGGAAACCGCGAAGGCACACAGAACCGCGAGTAACTGCACCGGCGCCGACCAGAGGCTACGAATCGACACGTCCAGTTAAGGGGTCCACAGGTGTCAGCGAGCCTCGTAGCCCCTTGTTTCACCCCCCGTCGTAGTGGGCTCATCGTACTAGGGCTCGCTCACTCTTCACGATGGTGGCAAGCGGCTCGGCGATGGTCGAGATGGACTGGTCGGGATTTGAACCCGAGGCCTCCGGTTTGCAAAACCGGCGATCTTCCGAACTGATCTACCAGCCCGCAGGGCTCCCGAGGGCTGCCCCGGGGTCTTAGGGTTTCCCTCGCTCCGGAGCCTGTCCCTCCTGCGCCGAGGGCCAGCTCCGGCCTGCTCAACGAAACCGGCAGGGCCTTTCGATTCATCGGGGGTGGGGCGCCAAAGCCCATGTAGGCCCCCTGGGTCGCAGGGCCGTGAAACTCTCCGTCTTTACGGTCGTGGACGACCAGGGCCTCCACCGGGACCGATATCAGGAGGTCCTCGACCTCGCCTCGGCGGCGGAGTCCGCCGGCCTATCGGGGATCTGGGTCGCCGAGCACCACTTCAACCCGAGCGGTCTCTGCCCCTCGCCGCCCGTGCTGCTGGCGGCCTGTGCGGCCCGTACGCGACGGATCCGTCTAGGAGCCCTGGTCTCCGTCCTGCCGTTCCACCGCGCCGTGGACGTGGCGGAAGAGTACTCCTTGCTGGACCGGTTGTCCGGAGGCCGTGTCAATCTCGGGTTGGGAAGCGGCTACATCTCGACCGAATTCGAGGGGTTCGGGGTCGATCCCGCTTCCCGTCACGAGCGGTTCGACCAGGCGTACTCGACCGTGCTCGACGCGATGGCTGGCCGTGAGGTCCTGGTGGGAGAGCCGGGGGCCCGGCCTGTGCGCCTGAACGTGCTCCCGGTACAATCCCCTCACCCACCCCTCTGGATTGCGGTGCAGCGGCGCGAGGCGATCCCGTTCGTCGGCCGGCGCGGTACCTCCATCGCGCTCATCCCCTACGCCACGGTCACCGACCGCGCCGAGCTTGCGGAGGAGATCCGCGAATACCGAGCCGCCCTGCCCGGGGGGGCCCGCGCGGAGGTGGCGGTGGCGGTCCATCTGTACGTCGGCGCGCACCCCCCGCGAGCCCGTCAGGCGTTCAGCGACTACCTCAGCTCTCGTCTCAGCACGCAGAGCACGCACTACCAAGCGAAGGTGGCTCGCGACCCGCACCACGCGAGTGCGGAGGCGCTCGAGCGGGCGGGGTTCGCCCTGTTCGGATCGCTCGAGGAGGTGCTCCCTGGCCTCCGGGCGCTGGCGGAGATCGGGGTCGACGAGGTCCTCGGGATCTTCGATTTTGGTGGTCTGCCCCCTGACGACGTGCTCGCGTCGGTGAGGGCGGTGGGGCGGGCCGTCCCAGGGATCGATTCGTAGCCCTAGCGGAGGTCCGACCCCACGAGGGCGGACCAAGAAGAGAGAGGAAGGGGTTGGTCCCGGAGTGCTCCGCCCCCTACTGGCTCCCGGGAGGAGGGGTGGGCATCGGAGGCTGGCCGCCTCCTGACGGCGGTGGCTCCTTCCACTCGGAGGGTGCGCCTCCGCTCGGTGCGGGGGCTGGAGGGGACATCGGACTTGTCATGCTGGACCCTGCCGGGACGGCGGGAGGCGAGCGGCGGCGTCGGATCATCAGCGCCAGCACGAGCGCGACCACCAGGATCACGACCAGCAGGATAACCCAGCCGACGGTGAGCCCGGAGTTCGGGACGAGCTCCTGGTCGAGCGCCGACGGGTGCGGGTTGACGCTGAACAGGATGTAGGCGTAGCAGTAGTCGTAGCCACAGTTCGGTCCGTTCAGGCCCGAGCCGTCGACCTCCATCTCGACCTCGACGGTCCCTCCCGGCTGGTTCGACGGGATGGTGAGCTGGAACGACCCCGAGTTACCGGTGCCCTCATGTTCCAGGCCGACCACCGAGTCGGAGAGGTAGGCGTAGTAGTCGTACACGGACGGAAGGCTGGTCGGTCCGTAGGCCGAGAGCGTGTAGTCGAAGGTGAGCGTCTCCCCCGGCTGGTAGCTGCCGTCCGAGTACATCGAGTTCGTCGCGAGCGAGAGGATCAGGGCATAGCCGCTCAGTTCCTCCAACTCGTAGTACGAGGTAGCGAGCGTTGTTCCTGTCGACGAGCTGAGCCACGCTTCGATCTCGTAGTACGCCGGAGAGTCCGTGCTCGGCACGGCGATCGTGAACGAACTGCCGTTGAGTAGGGAGCCCGTCTGGCTCACCCCTCCGTTCTGGTAGTCGCCGGAGGCGTCGTAGTAGTAGGCCACGACCGTGTAATGGATCGTGAGGCCCGTGGCGCCCGCGGTCCCCGTGGTCGACACCGCTACGCTGACGGTCGCGCCGGGCGAGTAGCTCGGCGAGCTCGGGTTGATGAAGAGCTCCGGGCTCGTCACATCGCCGTAGGCCCAGCCCGCGAACACCATGGTCGCGTTCTCCGCGAAGACGCCGTAGGCAAACTCCCCGAGGTATCCAGCGGGAAGGGTCACGGTCGCGGTGCCGGTCGACCCTCCGCCGGTGATCGCTCCCTGGCCGATGATGTCGCCGTCGTAGTTCTCGAGCTCCCAATAGACCGGGGTCAGCGGGCCGGTGACGGTGGAGTTGGAGGTGCCGACCGTCCAGGTGGCGCTGATGGTCTGCCCGGGGAAGTACACGGCCTGGTTGAGTACCACGGCCACGTCCCCGGTAGCGGCCGGAGGCTCGAGATAGAAGTCGTAGGCGTACCAGTAGTCGTAGTGAGTCTCCGCCCACGCGGTTGCCATCGGGTCGATCGGGGTGTAGTTGATGCTGTTGGAGTACGGGTAGCCGAAGTAGGTCCACGAGAACGGCGGGGAGGTCGCTACGAAGGAGAACGAGATCTCTCCCGTCGAGCTCGCCGTCTGGCTGGTCGGCGCGCCCGGGACCGTGACGGTGCCGCTTTCGTTCGTGTAGTGGATGTTGACCGCGACGCCGCCGACGGCCGTGAACTCATCCCCGTAGGCCGCCCCGACGATGGCGCAGGCGAAGACCGTCTGGCCGACGTTGAACGCGTCGTAGTTCTCGTCGCAGCCGGTCGTGGGCTCATCGAACGCGTAGGCGTAGTCGACGGCCGGGAACCCGACCAGGAAGTCGACGGCCCCGGATTCGTTCTCCACCATGTCCCCGTTGAGATAGACGGTCGCGTAGAGTTCGACCTCGACGTAGAAGCCCGGCGTGGCGTTGTCGGGGATGGTCAGCGACATCTCCCCAACCGGGTTGATGGTGACCGAGGTCCACTCGTGAGCGAGGAGGGGCATCGACTCGTTGACGGTCCCGTTGAAGCCCGTGTAGATCGCCCACATGGTCAGGTTGGTCACGTGGGTGTAGGGGCCTGCGTAGTCGCTGTCGATGTACTGGTCGGAGACGATTTGCCAGAAGAAGCTCACCGATTCCCCCGGGAGCACGACGCTGCCCGAGTTCGGCGTGGCGGTCGTGGTGAGGTAGTAGGTGTCCACGGTGAACGGATGCAACAGGGACCCGGCGAGAGGGGCGGAGACGGTGAGGTTCCAGATCCCCCCGTAGACGAGCGCGGCTGGGAGGTCGTAGTGGACGTTGGTGAGCCAGGATTTGTAGAGGAAGGTGGTCGCGTTGATGGGGACCTCAATGTGGTAGGCGGGCGAGCCCACCCCGTCCCGGGTGGCGTTGGGGTCAGTGATCGTGAAGTTCACGTCGTGGTCGCCGGCGGTGTCAAGGATCTCGAAAAACATCTCGGAGTAGGGCGAGGTCCCGGAGTAGAAGACGTCCGTCTCGTAGCCGTATCCGTCAAAGAGGGCGACGTCCAGTATCCCGGCCGCTGGCCGAGCTCCGGAGCTCGTGGCCGAGGTCAGGGCGGCTCCGGAGGACCCGGAGCCCTCGCGGGTCGCGACGGATGCCGCCGCGATAGCTGACCCGATCATTAGTACGGCAATCGCCAAGGCCCAAAGACGACGGGACATGGTCACGTCCTTGCGGGTCCTGGTATAAGAACGTGAGTACAATCGGGAACGTTTCTCGAGGAGGGCCCGGCGTGCTCTAGCGCCCCCGCCTCCCGCCCCGAATCCGATTTGAGGTTCCCGGAACTGCCCGCTGGGAGCCCATGAGCGAGATTCTCCCCGGCGTGCACCTGATCGACGGAATCGACCCAGACCCGAACTTCACGACCCATGTCTACCTAGTGAAGGACAAGGGGGCCAGCTGGACCCTGATCGACACGGGTCTCCCCGGCGCCCACGAGAAGGTCGAAGCGTACCTCCAGAAGCTGCGGGTCGAGCCGAGCTCGATCAAGAAAATCCTGATCACCCACCTCCATCGCGACCACACCGGTTCCCTGAAGCACCTTGCGAAGAAGACCGGGGCCCGGACCTTCGCGCACTGGATCGAGGCCGACTACATCGCCGAGCGGCCGAAGTATGACGGCCCGGGCACTCCCCCCGCGGAGCCGTTCCGCGTGGATGAGGTCCTGAAGGACGGTGACACAGTCGACGCCGCCGGGGGCCTCATCGCCTACCACACCCCGGGCCACACGCCGGGGCACACCTCCTACTACCAGCCGGAGCGGAAGATCCTCTTCTCCGGCGACCTCTTTTTCGGGGCGGGCGACGGGGTCGTTCTCACGCTGCCCGAGTACACCCATCACACGCCGACCGCCCAGATCTCCGCCCGCCGGATGAGCCAGCTGTCCGTCGACTCCCTGATGAGTTACCACGGGGGGCCAGTCCTCCGGAATGGGGGGGCCGCCGTCCGTAAGCTGGTCGAGAAGTTCTAGCCAGTACTCCGTCGTGCCTCCGCTGCGGCACCGCCCCCCCTCGGGGGCCTGCCGCCGCGAATGGCAGTGGGACTGGCCAGATTTGAACTGGCGTCTCGGAGTCCCGAACCCCGAAGGATGGACCAAGCTACCCCACAGTCCCAGACGAGGGTCGCCCACTGTGCCTCGCTATATGAACGTGCGCCCG
The DNA here is from genome assembly GCA_030042955.1 of Thermoplasmata archaeon. Lineage (GTDB taxonomy): Archaea > Thermoplasmatota > Thermoplasmata > Lutacidiplasmatales > UBA184 > Lutacidiplasma. The sequence goes on along the minus strand of JASHYQ010000081.1, from coordinate 2,833 downwards.
GGGGTCGATCGCGGCGCGTCCCCGGAGGTTCCGGGAGCGCGAGAGGAGCCTACGATTTGAGCCCGCGTCCCTTCCTCCGACCGAGGATGCAGGGTAGATGGTCCGGCAACTCGTCTCGAGCGGCGCGGTATGGGAATCTCGGTACGGTTACTCGCGGGCCGTACGGGTCGGACGCCAGGTGTTTGTCGCCGGTACGATCTCCGTGGGACCGGACGGGGCGGTACTCGGGAAAGGGGACCCGTACCGGCAGACGGTCGAAGCGCTCCGAATCGTCGAACGGGCTCTCCAGGAGGCCGGAGGAGGCCTCGAGGACGTGGTCCGGACCCGCATGTTCGTGACCGACATCTCGCGGAGCGAGGAGTACGGCCGAGCCCACGGGGAGTTCTTTAGGGGCCATCGACCGGCGGCGACGATGGTCGAGGTCTCCAAGCTGATCCTTCCGGACGCGATGGTCGAGGTGGAGGTCGACGCCGTCCTTTCCGCGCGAGGCGGGGGGCGACGGCCCCGAGCTCGTCGCGCGCCCCCCGCGGAAAGCCTATAGTCCCGGACGCCCGAGCGGAAACCCGTGGACGAAACCCTCGACCCAATCCTGATCCAGGTCACCGTGCCCCTTCCCATCCCCATGATCTACGCTGCGTTCACGGACCCCGCGCAGCTCTCCGGATGGCTCTGCGACACCGCCGAGGTCGAGCCCCGAGTAGGCGGCATCTACCGGCTCGGCTGGAAGACGCCGGTAGCGTTCGAGAGCCGAGGGGAGGTCCGCCAGATGACCCCGAACTTCGACCTCGGGTTCTCCTGGCAGGCACCACCCGAGTTCGACGCGTTGATGAACCGGCCCGCCCCGAAGACGCAGGTCTACGTCCGCCTTCAAGAGTCGCCCGAGGGGATCGACATCACGCTCGAGCACTCCGGCTGGGAGGGCGGGGAGGCGTGGGAGGCGGCACGCTCTTGGCACTTCCACCTCTGGGACGAGCGGCTGGCCCTTCTCCGGGACTACTTGCTCAAGGCCGCCTACGGCTGACCGAACAACGCCCGCTCATCCGCCGCCGGCGGTGAACTTCCGGCAGACGCCTTCGCCACAGATCGTGCACGGTCCCGAAGGGTCGAGACGGAAGTTCCCCGACGCGCCGACCGGGGTCACGACCATGTGGTCGGTGGGGAAGTGGCCGCACCGACAGCGGTGACGGTTGGGGGTCGTCGGCTCCGGCTCTCCCGCGGTCCGGCGGGGCATCGGGTCCCCCCGGGGCGCCGGGGCCCTATAGGGTTGCGGCGGGGGGCGCGCGGTCGTCATCCGCCGACCTCGACGCCGCAGAGGGGCTTCGCCATGTGGGGCCCGTCCACCGCGTAGCCGAGCGGCCGATAGTACTCCCGGGTCCCCACCGCGCTCGTCACGAAGATCCGGTCGAATCCGGCCTCCCGGGTCTTCTCCTCCGCTCGCGCGAGCAAAGCCCGGCCGAAACCGTGGTGCTGGTACTCGGCGGGACCACCCCCCGGGGTCCCCACCGGGACCTCCCGACCCACGACCTTCAGCTCCCGGATGACCGGGGCCGGAAGGCCTCCCGTCGTGCGGTCGGAAGGGAAGCGAAGTCGAAGAAAGCCGGCGACCGTGTCGGTCTCGGGCTCCTCGAAGGAGAGGAAGACCTCCCGACCGTCGGAGGCTAGGTATTCGGTCTCGAACATGCGGAAGGACCCGGGGGGCGGGGAGGCGCGGCGGCCCGCCTCTCGGCACCGGAGGCATCGGCAGGCCCGGCTCTCCTCGGCCAGCCGGGCCAGGGCGAGCTCGCGGACGTTGCTGGTGCGAACTCCGTCCGCGATCAGCCGAGAGGGGATGTCCCGCTGGATCCGCTGGATCCGGACCCAGGGCGGGAGGGCGGCCTTCATCCGCGCCAGGAGGTCAGCCGCTGTCTCGGTGTCGTACGGCTGGTAGCGTCCGGCCCTCCAATCGTCGAAGAGTGCGGTCCCGGGCAGCACGAGGGTCGGGTAGATCTTGAGGAAGTCCGGTCGGAACTCGGGGTCGTCGAAGAGACGGTGGAAATCGGCGAGGTCCCGCTCGGGGTCCATCCCGGGTAGACCGAGCATCAGGTGGTAGCCGACCTTCAGACCCCGGTCGCGGGTCTCGCGGCTTGCGAGGGCCACGTCCCCGACGCCGTGGGCCCGGCCGACCGCCTCGAGCACCTCCTCGTGCAGGCACTCGACCCCGACCTCCACGCGGGTGACACCGGCGTCCAGCAGGAACGGGAGGACGCGTCCGTCGCACCAGTCCGGCCGGGTCTCCACCGTGAGACCCACCATCCGGTGCTCGGCGCGCTCGTTGGCGTGGATCGCCTCCGTGAGCGTAGGCGAGGAGACGCCGTTCAACCCGTCGTAGATCCCGAGGAGCACCCCCTCCTGGAACGAGCGGGGCCGCGCCGGGAACGTCCCGCCCATCACGATGACCTCTACCTTGCTCGTCGGGTGGCCGATCGCCTCCAGGTTCTCGAGGCGACTGCGGGTGATCGCCTCGGAGTCCCAGTGGAACTGAGCACCGCGCAACGCGCTCGGCTCTTCCCCCGTGTAGCTCTGGGGGCTCGCGTTCTCCACCCCCCCGGGGCAGTACGTGCACCGGCCGTGGGGACAACGGGCCGGGGCCGTCATCACGGCGACGACCGCGACCCCCGAGAGCGTGCGCGACGGTCGTCGGCGGACCGAGCCGGCGTACCGGGCCTGCTGCTCGGCCGGCAAGGACCGGATCCAGTCGACGTTCGTCGGCATCGGGCCCGAGCCGGCCCCTCGGATCGCGTCGAGCTTGGTGCGATGGATCTCCTCGGGCGTCGGGGGCGTCCTAGGGCTCAGG
>JASHYQ010000080.1 GCA_030042955.1 Thermoplasmata archaeon | reverse complement strand
CCTCTTCGCGCATCTGCTCCAGGGAGAACTCGAGGATCTCGCCGGACCGCTCGGTCAGGAACCCAAGGGCGACCAGCCGGTCGAGCTCCTCGGCGAGGTGTTCCTCGTCCTGTCCGCTCGCCCGGAGCAGCAGCGGAAAGGGGACCGTGGCGCCGAGGACGGCCGTGAGCTCGAGGACGAACCGCGCTCCGTCGCTGGGGAGGGACCGCAGCCCAGGGGACGTTCCCCGGGCACCGAGCGGGCCCGCGAGATCGATCTGTTGGAGCAGGTACGGGTTCCCGCCGGACTCGGAGTGGAGGCGCTCGATCTCCGCGGGCCGAAAGACGCGGGTCGCCCGGATCTCCTTGAGGTACTCCGCGACCTCGTCCGAGGTGAACGGTCGGAGGAGGATCCGCGTAGCGCCCGTGGCCCGCTCAAAACGTTCCAGATGCTCGCGTTCGCTGATAGGAAGCTGCTGCGGCGGTCGTGCGGTCGCGACCACCCACACCGGTCGCTCGGCGAGCTCCTTCGCGAAGAACTCCACCGCGGCAAGAGACGGCCGGTCGGCGCGAGGGATGTCCTCGAGGATCAGCACGGCCGGGCCGCGGCGGGTGAGCTCAAGGAAGCGCTGGGCCATCGAGGCGAGGAGCTCCTCACGAGATTTCGACACCGGCTGGGGATGCCCGCTCATCAGGTCGAGAAGTCTGGACTCGAAGCTGGCCGGATCGCGATAGCCTCCCTCGAGCATGCCGGGAACGAAGCCGACCAGCGTCGGCTCGCCCCCCAGTCGGGGATCGGCCTCGGCATGCACCAGAGGGTCCTCGCTGGCGCTGTCGAGCGCCGACTGGAGGAGCGAGAACGGCAACGAGGCATCCACGCGGGGCGCGCGGCCCACGAGCACTCGAGCGCGGCGCGAGCGCATCCGCGGCACCAACTGCGAGAGAAGGGTCGTCTTTCCCACCCCACTGTCGCCGATCAGCAGCGTGACCGCGGCCGACCCGGAACAGACCTCATCGAAGCGCCGAAGGAGGGCATCCAGGACCTCGCCCCGGCCGACGAAGGTGGTGGCCGGTCCGGCACCCCCCGGCATCCGCGTGACGGGAGGAGGGGCTCTCGATTATCTACCTGAGCCTCGGGTCGTCGGGCCAGCGGCAGGGTTCCACCGGCCCGCGCGGACGTCGGATGTCGTCCAGCGCGCTCCCCCGACGCTCGGTCGCCCGACGGCGAGGGCGCGGGGAACCGAGGGCCAACCGGACTCCTGGGGCGTGGGACCGTTTCGCCGACCGTGCCCGTGGAGAGGTTCGCACAGCCCCCTCGGGGTCGGCCGCGCTGACCGCGCTGCTCCACGGAAGGGGGATACGCTCGCCGACCGTCCCCGAGAGCCGGCGGAACCATGGCGGAGACGCGAGAGGGCTACGTGCCGGTCACAGGCTATCGCCTGTTCTATCGTAGCTTCGGTCTAGAGAAGGGTCTGCCGGTCGTCCTGGGACTGCACGGCGGACCCGGGGCGACCCACGACTACCTTCTCCCGCTCGCGGACCTTGCGGATCGCGGTTTCCGGGTGGTACTGTTCGACCAGCTGGGGTGCGGAAGGTCGGACGTCCCGACCGATCCTTCGCTGTTCTCGCTCGAGCATCATGTGCAAGAGGTCGAGGAACTGCGGCGCAACCTAGGTCTCGGCCGCGTCCACCTGCTGGGGTCCAGCTACGGCGGGCTCCTCGCCCTCGCGGTAGCGCTCGCGCATCAGGATCGCCTCCTCAGCCTGATCACGGTCGGGGGCCTGGCCAGCGTCCCCCTGGCCCAGGCCGAGATGGACCGGCTACGGCGCGAGCTTCCCCCGAGCGTGCAGGAGACGATCTCCCGCTGCGAGGCGTCCGGGGCAACCGCGAGCCCCGAGTACGCTGAGGCGTGCATGGAGTTCTATCGACGACATCTCTGCCGGATGTGGCCCTGGCCCCCGGAGGTCGCCTACAGCCTGGGGATGTGCCAGCAGCGCCCGGTCTATCCCCTGATGAACGGCCCCAGCGAGTTCACGATGACGGGCACGATCCGGGACGTCGACCTCTCGGCGCAGCTCCACCGGATCCGCCTCCCCACCCTCGTCCTCGGCGGTCGGTACGATGAGGTAACGCCGAAGGTCGCCGAGCAGATCCGCAACGGCATCCCCGGCGCCCGCGGCGTGACCTTCCCTGAGAGCTCGCACGTCCCGTTCTGGGAGGAACGCGAGCACTTCATCGCGGTCGTCTCCCGGTTCCTCGACCAGGTTGGCGGGGTCTCCAAGCCCTGAGCCGGAGGGCTCGGGCCGCCCTCGAGGCGGCCGGTCCTCGGGCAACCTTGGTGGGCATCCACGATCGGCCACACCCCCCTAATCCTCGTCGGGAGACGTCACGAGATCGTAGATGCCACCGACTCGTCGCCAGGAACGGCCCCGAGCCCTCCGCAACGAATCAAGCCCACCCCGGCCTATACCCTCGTGACAACGATTATCCGATAGGCCGCATCGACCCGGCGATGCCCCGGAGCTACCGGTTCGTCTGGGTGGATGTCTTCGCGAAGGTCCCCCTCGAGGGAAACCAACTCGCCGTCTTCCCCGACGCCCGTGGGCTCACGGACGCCGAGATGCAGGCGATCGCGCGAGAGACCCACCTCTCCGAAACGACGTTCGTGTTTCCCGAGGACGACACGACCGACCTCGACCGAGGGTTCACGACCCGGATCTTCGCGGTCTCCGGCGAGATGCCGTTCGCCGGCCACCCCACGCTCGGCACCGCGAGCGTCCTTAGTCGGCGGACCGGAGCCTTGGAAGTGCCCCTCCGTCTCAGGGTGGGGAGGATTCCCGTGCGGTTCTCGGTCCGCGACGGCCTTCCGTTCGGTGAGATGGTCCAGAACGACCCGGAGTTCGGGCAGACGCACGATCCCGAGGCGGTCGCGAAGACCCTGGACGTCCCTCGGGACTCGTTGGACCCGAAGCATCCCATCCAGACGGTGTCGACCGGCGTACCGTTCGCGATTGTGCCGTTCCGGTCGCGTGCGGCGCTCGCTCGAGCGCGGCCCTCCTGGTCCAGGATGGAAGCGTACCTGCAGGGCACCGACGCGAAGTTCTTCTACATGCTGGCCGCGGAGGCCGACGACGCCTCAGCGAACGCGCACGCCCGCATGATCTTCTCAGGGGGCGAGGACCCCGCGACCGGGAGCGCGGCGGGGCCGGCCGTCGCCTGGATGGTCCTTCACGGTCTCGTGAGTCAGGGCCAGACGATCGTCATCGAGCAGGGGATCGAGGTCTTTCGCAAGAGCCTCATCTTCGCCCGGGCGGACCTCAGGGAGGGCCGGCCGGTGCACGTGCGCGTGGGTGGCCACTGCGTGCCGGTGATCGAGGGCCAGCTCGCC
>JASHYQ010000079.1 GCA_030042955.1 Thermoplasmata archaeon | reverse complement strand
TCCGGGAGGACGACAAGTTCCTCCGTATCGGCGCCACCACACGGACGAACGACCTCGCCGAATCGGCCATGGTCCGGAGCCGGTATCCAATCCTGGCGGACGCGGGCGGGGAGATCGCCGACCCCATCGTACGTAATCGGGGCACGGTGGGCGGGAACGTCTCACACGGCGACCCGGGGAACGACCTTCCAGCCTGCATGATGGCCCTCGGAGCCGAGTACGAGGTGCGGGGGCCGAAGGGAGCCCGGGCCGTCCCCGCGCGCCAGTTCTACCAGGACACCTTCGTCACCGCGCTCGGACCCACCGAGATGCTCACCGAGGTCCGGATCCCTAAGCCCGGACCCGGGACCGGGAACGCCTACTCCAAGATGGAACGCAAGGTGGGGGACTTCGCTACGGCCGCGGTCGCGGCCCAGGTGGTCGTGAACCCGGCGGGGATGATCCAGCTCGCCGGGATCGGCCTAACGAACGTTGGCCCCACCGCGATCTACGCCGCGGCCGCCTCCGACTTCCTGAAAGGGAAGAGCGGGACCGATGCCGATCTAGCGAAGGCAGCCGAACTTGCCCGGGACGCCTCCCAGCCGGTGGTCGACAATCGCGGGCCGGTCGACTTCAAGAAGGACATGGTCCGGGTGTGGACCCGGCGGACCGTGCGGCGGGCGCTCGAGCGCGCCAAGGGAGGGAAGTGACCATGGCCGTTGACGCGGTCATCGCCAAGTCCACGTTGCCGGAGCACAGCTCGAAGACGATCCACGTCACCGTCAACGGAGTCCCCCGGGCCTCGACGGTCGATGCCCGCACCCTCCTCGTCAGCTACTTGCGCGAGCACCTGACGTTGACCGGCACCCACATCGGGTGCGACACCGGTCATTGCGGGGCGTGCACGGTCCTGGTCGACGGGAAGGCCGTGAAGTCGTGCATGATGCTGGCGGTGCAGACCGACGGCTGCGAGGTGCGCACGGTCGAGGGCCTCGAGATGGCGGGCAAGCTGCACCCGGTCCAGGAGGGGTTCACGAAGGAGCACGGGCTGCAATGCGGGTACTGCACCCCCGGCATGATGATGACCTCCGTCGCCCTGCTCGCCAAGAACCCGAACCCCACGGAGGACGAGATCCGTCGCGGCATCTCCGGCAACCTCTGCCGGTGTACCGGTTACGTGAACATCGTCAAGGCGGTCCAGTACGCCGCGAAGCAGATGGCGGCCGCCCCGAAGGGAGGACCCTAGTCATGGCGACTCCCGAGCTCGGCGGCATCGGCCAGTCGGTCCCGCGCAAGGAAGATGCCCGGTTCATCCGCGGGAAGGGCAACTACGTCGACGACGTCCAGCTGCCGGGGATGCTCTTCCTGGACCTCGCCCGCAGCCCGTACGCGCATGCGAAGATCCTGGCGATCCGTAAGGAGAAGGCGCTCGCGACCCCGGGCGTGCTCGCCGTCATCACCGGCAAGGACCTCGAGGCGGCCAAGCTCGCCTGGATGCCGACCCTGATGTCGGACACTCAAATGGTCCTCCCCGTCGACACCGTGATGTTCCACGGCCAAGAGGTCGCCGGGGTCGTCGCCACGGACCGGTACGCCGCCGCCGACGGGGTCGCGGCGCTGGAGGTCGACTACGAGCCGCTGCCGGTCGTCGTTGACCCTTTCAAGGCCCTCGAGCCCGGCGCGCCGGTTCTCCGGACCGATAAGAAGGACAAGAAGGACAACCACATCTGGCACTGGGAGGTCGGCGACAAGGCCGCGACGGAGTCGGCCCTCAAGGCCTCGGACGTCGTCGTTCGGGAGAAGCTCTACCTCCCCCGGCTCCACGTCTCCTCCATCGAGACGTGCGGGTGCGTCGCCCAGGTCGACGTGATGGGTAAGCTCACGGTCTGGATGACCACCCAGGCGCCCCACGCGATCCGCACGGTCTTCGCCCTCGTCAGCGGTCTCCCGGAACAGAAGATTCGGATCATCGCCCCGGACATCGGAGGCGGGTTCGGCGGGAAGGTCCCGGTCTACCCCGGGTATGTCATCGCGGTCGTTGCCGCGCTGACGACCGGTCATCCCGTGAAATGGGTCGAGGACCGCACCGGGAACCTGATCGCCGACTCCTTCGCGCGCGACTACCATATGGAAGCGGAGATCGGAGCGACCAAGGACGGGCACGTCACCGCCCTCCGCGTGAAGACGCTCGCCGACCACGGCTACACCGACGCCGCGGCGAACCCCTCGAAATTCCCGGCCGGCCTCTTCCACATCATCACCGGGTCCTACCCGTTCAAGGCGGCGTTCGTGGAGGTCGACGCCGCCTACACGAACAAGCCCCCCGGGGGCATCGCCTATCGCTGTTCGTTCCGGGTGACCGAGGCCGCGTTCGCGATCGAGCGTCTGATGGACAACCTCGCCCGCCAGCTGCGCATGGATCCGGCCGACTTCCGGCTGAAGAACTTCATCCCGCCCGAGGCGTTCCCCTTCCCCTCGGTCCTCGGCTGGACCTACGACAGCGGAAACTACGCCGGCGCGCTCCGCAAGGCGATGGACCTGGTCCACTACCAGGACCTCCGCAAGGAGCAGGCCGAGAAGCGAAAGCGCGGCGAGCTGATGGGCATCGGGATCTCGAGTTTCACCGAGATCGTCGGCGCGGGGCCGTCGAAGCAGTTCGACATCCTAGGCCTCAAGATGTTCGACTCGGCCGAGATCCGGATCCACCCCACCGGCAAGGTCACCGCCCGCTTCGGCACGAAGTCCCAGGGACAGGCCCACGAAACGACGTACGCGCAGATCCTCGCGGAGGAGCTCGGCATCCCGGTCGACTACATCAACGTCGAGGAGGGGGACACCGATACCGCGCCGTACGGGCTCGGTACCTACGCGAGCCGGAGCACGGCGACCGCGGGAGCTGCGGCGGCGGTCGCCTGCCGGAAGATCCGGGACAAGGCGACGAAGATCGCGGCGTATCTGCTCGAGGTCTCGCCGGACGATATCGAGTGGAAGGACCACAAGTTCCAGGTCAAGGGCGTGCCGGGGAAGTCGAAGACGATGGCCGACGTCGCGTTCGCGGCCTACACGAACCACCCGCCCGGGGTGGAGGCGGGGCTCGAGTCGGAGGCCTACTACGACCCCCCCAACATGACGTTCCCGTTCGGGAGCTACATCGCCGTCGTCGATGTCGACAAGGAGACGGGGCAGGTGAAGACCCGTCGGTTCGTCGCGGTCGACGACTGCGGGACGATCATCAACCCGATGATCGTGGAGGGCCAGATCCACGGCGGGCTCACGATGGGCTTCGCTCCGGCGATGCTGGAGGAGATCTCCTATGACCCGGACGGGAACAACCGGGCGAGCTCCTTCCTGGAGTACCTCCTGCCGACCGCCGTAGAAACGCCGAAGTGGGAGACCGGGAAGACGACCACCCCGTC
>JASHYQ010000078.1 GCA_030042955.1 Thermoplasmata archaeon | reverse complement strand
GTCCTCCGATCTCTACCTCAGGCAAGTCGCTCGCCATCGCTTGCTTCCAGACTTCGACCAGCGTGTCGGAAAGGCTCATGGTGGTGGAGGCAGACCCAGCCAGCCCACCTGAGCGCCGGAAGGTCTAATCATCAGCGTGCTGGACCTGCGCGGTACCGCCCGTAAATGGTCGGCGACCTGGGCTGAGCCAGATCGGCGCGCTTCCACCCCGAACCATAGGTCCCTGCGAGCCGTTTCGAGAAATGGGGGAATGAGGTCGTGGACGTATAACCGGTGGTTGCGGGGCAATCCGGCCACGTGGCACCAGTCAGGTCGGTCTCTCAGGTTTACGGCGGGAGGGCTCTTCCACTGGTCCGTAAGAACTATACCACGGGCACAGCGAGAACCGAGAGAGCCGAAGGCCCTGGGGGGAGTCCCAGGTGCGCATCGGAAGGGGCGCGAGAGCGTGGGATTCGAGGACATCAAGATCCGGGACCTGAGCCGGTTGGGCGGAGAGTGGACGCCCCCAATCGGGGCGATGGGCGGACCGCCGGCGCACCAACTCTACACGGATCTCGTTCTCCACGCCGGACTTCAGCTCTTCCGCGATAACATAGGACGTCCATGGGTTGTACTGCGCGACGGCAGCCAGCGGCGGACGTTCCCGGTGCCGAGTCCCGAACTGCGGAGCGCCCTGGACCGGTTCCGGATGCATCGGAATCTCTCCCCGGTTCCGGAGAATCACATCGACGAGTTTGTTCGGGTCGTGCAAGCCCGCGTCTCCGACCCCGATGTGGTCATTCCGCTCCTACGCGCCCCGGTGGCCGAACCCGCATCGGCCCCCGAGTGGAGTGCCCCTCCGAGTCCACCGACGCCCCCCACCGACCCCGACCCCGAACCCGAACTCGAGTGGAAGGGGTTGGTCGAGGATCTCCTCGCGCCCTTTGAGGACGTTGAGGGTGCGAGGCAGCCTCCGGTCGATCCCCCGGACCCTGAGCCCTCCTCAGCCACCGAGGATACCGGAGAGGTCGTTCCCGTCACCCCCATCGTCCCGGAAACCCGCATCGATGTTTCGGTCTCGGGCGGAGTGCGGCTACCCCCGGAAGAGACCACCGGGCTCGCGCGGTACGTCAGTGTCCTTCAAGCCCTCGTCCGGGAGGGCAGCTGGATCGGGACGACCGAGGAGCTCTCGGACCTCACCCAAGAGGAGCCGCTCGCCGTGTTCGATTCCCTTACCAAGTACCGGTCCGAACTCGAGAAGCACAATCTTCTCGTTACGAGTGTAGAGGTGGAGAGTGGTTTCCGGTGGTTGGCGGTGGACCGCGCGAAAACTGAGCACGCAAGCCACGCACGCGTTCCCGACTACCGAGCCCTTCCCCCCAGTTGATTGGTCTTTGTAAACCCCTGGTGCGGAGGCCCGACCGGGCCTATCAGAGGGCGGTAAGAGGGTTGGGCCCAAGGGCTTCCTCCCGAGAGTCAGCGGGGGGTCGCAGACCACCCGGGTCGCGCACGGTGACTCCGGTCCGGTAGGCGGTGGCCACTCGGGCCGGCGCGACGTGTTTCAGGAAGTCTCGCGGAGCGCTTAATTTGGGTGATGGGCGTTCGGAAGGCGTGGCAGAATCGCGTCGCCGCCTCGCCGCCATCATGTTCACCGACATGGTCGGCTATTCCAGCCTAGCCCAGGCGGACGAGGCGGCCGCTCTATCGGCGCTGGAGGGGCACAATCGCCTCCTCCGACCGATCTTCGCCAAGTTCTCCGGTCGCGAGATCAAGACGGTCGGCGATGCGTTCCTGGTCGAGTTCGAGAGCGCCTTGGAGGCGGTGCGATGCGCGCTCGAGATCCAGCAGACCCTGCACGACGCCAGCGCGTCCTCCTCCAGCGCTCCGAAGGTCCGGATCCGCATCGGCGTGCACGTCGGCGATGTTGTGCAAACGGAGGGCGACGTCCTCGGGGACGCGGTGAACATCGCAGCGCGGATCGCGCCGCTGGCCGAACCGGGAGGTATCTGCCTCACGCAGCAGGTCTACGACCAGGTACAGAACAAGATCCCGACGCCCATGATGCGGCTCCCTCCGGTCGCCCTCAAGAACATTCGAGTCCCGGTCACCGTCTACCGCGTCGCTCAGGCGTGGGACGGGCCGACCCTGGGAAGACCAGGCCCGGAGGGTTCTTCGGGCCACAACTTGGCTGTCCTCCCCCTCTCGAACATCAGCCCCGACCCCAAGGACGAGTACTTCGCGGATGGCCTCACGGAGGAGCTGATCTCCGTGCTCTCCCAGGTCCGGGACCTCGGGGTCATCGCCCGGACCTCCGTCGCGCCGTACAAGGCCGCTCCGAAGTCCATCGCCCAGGTCGGTGCCGAGCTGGGCGTGGATTCGATCCTCGAGGGGAGCGTCCGCAAGGCCGGCAACCGCATCCGGATCTCCCTCCAGCTCGTTGACGTGGCCACCCAGCGGCACATCTGGGCTAGCACCTACAACCGGGAGGTCGACGATGTCTTCGCGGTCCAGTCCGACATCGCGGACCGGACGGCCGAGGCCCTGCGTCTCGAGCTGACCAAGACGGGTCGGACCGGCCTCGACCGCCTGCCCACCAGCAATCCCGAGGCCTACGACCTGTATCTCCGGGGGCTGGTCGCCTCCCGCGAGCCGGGGAACCTGCTGGACGAGGCCGTCCGCTGCTTCGAGCAGGCGACCAAGCTCGACCCCAACTTTGCGGAGGCGTACGCCGCCTGGGCCGAGCTCTACGTGGTGGTCGCGGGGGACTTTCTCTCCTTCCGCGAGGTGATGCCACGAGCCCGAGAGTTGGCGGCTCGAGCCCTCGAGCTGGACCCCAACTCGTCGGACGCGCACGCGGCGCTTGCGAACATCGCCATGCAGTTCGACCACGACTGGAAGCGGGCGGAGGAAGAGTACCGCACGGCGATTGCGCTCAACCCGAGCAATGTGGAGGCCTACCGCTTTCTCGGACTCTTGCTGACCTCGCACGAGCGGTTCGACGAAGCCCGGGAGACGTTCCGCCACGCGGTCCGCCTGGACCCCGGGAGTTCGGCGCTGCAGAACTCCCTCGCGTGGGCGGAGTCCGAATCGGGGGACCTCACCGCCGCAATCGAGCATACGAGGAAGCAGTGCGCTCGGACTCCTACCCCGGGCCGCGACCACATTTTCCACGGTCTCGCCTACTTTCAAGCTGGCCTGAGGGAGGACGCGACCAAGGAAGCCGACCGGCCGCTTACGGGGACGAGCGAGGTCGAGCGGTTCGACCACGCGTTGCTGAACGCCCTCCTGGGGAGGCCCGAGGAAGGTCGAGCGGTGCTCGGCGAGGTGGAGCGGGGCGAGGTCAAGTACTACGTGTCGGCGACCGACCTCGCGATGATGTACGCGCCGCTCGGGGAGAAGTCGAAGGCGCTCGACCTCCTAGAGAAGGATGCCCGGGACGGCGATCGGACGCTGTGGCTGTACTACCGAGCCACCAACTTCGACTCGATCCGTGACGACCCACGGTTCATCGAGCTGCTGCGAAAGGATGGGCTCCCTGTGCATCCCATCCATCGAGCGCGCGCGCCCTGACCCCCGGGGCGGCTGGGTCCACGGATGGGTTGACTGCCCCGCTCCGCTAGAGTATATCCGCCCTTCCCCGGCGGTTTCCCTACCGTATTTCTGTCCTTCGGGGGCCTAGAGAACCAGCTCCTCAGAAGGAGGCACGAAGACAATGATGGGCGAGAAGAAGGAGGGCGCTGGAGTACGACGGACCGCGGGACGACGGGGCGCAGGGCGCTTGACGGCCGCGATCTTTGTGGCCGGGGTCGCGGTGTTGGTGGGAGTCGTGGGATACTTCGTTCTGAGCGCTGCGACGCCCGCGGGAGCGAGCCCCACGACGGCACACAGTTGTGAGCCCGCGAGCTCCCCGGTCTGCAAGGGGTCGGGCGCTTCGAATGACGCGAGCTCTCTGACAGGGCACGGGCTCGAACTCTCCGTTCGATAGGAAATCCAGAGAGACCGGACGGCCCGGCCTCCAGCAGCTCACGCGGGGGATGCACCCCGCGAGCGGAACTGGCTTAGACCGACGATCCCTAGCCGACCGAGGAGACACAGCGAATGCCGGTCAAGTCCGCGTTCGGGGTCCAGATCGAGCGACGAGCGCCGACGAAGCTCTATCCGTTTACCCGGTTCTTCCGGGGGTTCGAGAAGGTTCCTATCGTCCGCGAGCTGTTCGGAGCGAGGACTGCGCAAGTCCTCCGGTCCCAGAAGGTCGAGTTCTTCTCGGCTCGCTTTGGGTACATGGGGACGAGCGACGTGGACGGGCACCTGCTGATCAGCACGAACCACCTCGCCCGGAGCCCCATTCGGACCGTTTACCTCGATATCGTTCACGAGCTGTGCCACGTGAAGCAGTTCCGCCAGGGTCGGCCGCTCTTCTACCCCAAACTGAGCTACGTAGATGCCCCGTCCGAGATCGAGGCGTACCGCTTCACAGTCCAGGAAGGCCAACGGATCGGGATGAGTTCCCGCCAGCTGATGGATTACCTCAAGGTCGAATGGATCAGCCCGGCCGAACACCGACGGCTCGCGAAGCACTGCGGACTGGTAGCTAAGACGTCGACGGCCAAGCCCCATCGGAAACGCATCCGGAAGTGACCGTCCTGCCTTCGCACGGCGCCTCAATCCCGAGCGGGAGCTCGGCGAGGGGAATGGGTGGCGGCTTCCCTCGAACTCGTCCAGGGTTGGCAAGATAATATAAATACTTAGGAGGCAATTTCACGAACGTGCGCATCGAAGAGAGCCTCCGCCGCGAGCCCGGAGAGCGCCCCCTCCCTCCCGAGATGCAGGCCACCATCCCGCGGCATCGCGGTCGGCCCCCTCGGGAGTACCGTCCCCGGGTGCGCACCCCCCGGGACGTGGTGCGGCTCCGGCGTCATCGGGTTCCGGCGCTTCTCCTGACCTCGGAATGGGTGACGAAAAGCGGCTATCCCGTGACGTTCCGGCCCTGGCTCGCGGTCTCCGAGAAGCTCTCGCGGAAGATCACGTCGGACTACCGGATCCTCCCCGTGAAGGACGAGGACGCCCTCCGCGAGCCAGGGATGGTCGAGCTCGTGACCTTCCTGTTACGCTTCGACCCGCTGGCTGCCCGACTCGTCGCCCTCCGAAACCGTTCTCGTCTCGACCCGAACGAGCTCTACCGTCGGGTCCGTAACGAAGGCCTCGAGGGACCGGCGACCAAGGTGCGCCTCCAGGAGTTCGCGCCGGCCCTTCCCAAGGTGGGACGACCCCTGCCCCTCGAGGACCTGCGCTGGGTCGAGCGTAACAATCCCCCGCTCGCGGAGGCCGCATGAAGGACCCCGCGGTCGAAGCGGCGGACGAGATCCTCCGGCGCCACGGCATCGGCTACGTGATCGTGGGCGGGAAGGCGGTCGCCCTGGAGGCCGCGACCGCGACGCGCGACGTCGACGTGATGGTCACCACCACCGACTACCGAGACGCGGTCCGGCGTCTCAGCGGCGACGCCGGTCTGACGCTGGCCTGGGAAGCCGACCAGGTCACCCGGTTCGGGATCGTCTCCCATCAGGGGATCCCCCTCGACGTGGTGGACTCGGGAGCGTTCTCCGGGAAGAAGACCGGGCAGGAGTTCTTCGACTACCTCGTCGAGGAGGCGTCCTCGGAGACCGAGGGGGTCCGCTACGCCAGTCCGGAAGCGGTCTGGTACACTCGGTTGCTCACGAAACGCTGGCGCGCCTACGCCGAGAAGATCCTGACCAACGTGATCGACGGTCTCTCCGCCGACCGGCTGGAAGGTGTCGAGGCCATCGCGCGCCGCTTCGGAACCGAGGCGACGATCCGGGGACGGATGGACTACGTTCGCGAGGAGCTCCAGCGCTCCGCCCTCGAGCCGAGCCGCGATTCGTTGGAGCGGTAGCCATCCGGCGGAGGCCCTAAGGCGCCGCGAGGCGGAGGATCGCCGCGGCGCATCGGTCGATGTCCTCCGTCGTCGTGGCCCACGAGCTTACGCTGACCCTCATCGCGCGGGTCCCGTGCCAGACCGTGCCCCCGCACCAGCAGGTCCCGTCCCGTTGAACCGCCTCGATGACCCGAAGGGTCTGCTCGTCGCTGCCGAAGGAGACGAGGACCTGGTTCAGGACGACGTCGTTCAGGATCCGATGGCCTCCCGCCCGGAGTCGCTCCGCTAGCCGGTTCGCGTGGAGGCAGCACCGCTCGACCAGGTCAGCCATCCCCGAGCGTCCGAGGCTCTTCAGCGCGGCCCATGCGTCGACGCCGCGGGCCCGGCGAGAGAGCTCGGGGGCGAACTCGGTCGGTTCGCCTCGGTCAGAGACCGGCAGATAGGAAGCCCCCGCCGCCCCGGCCATCGCAGCCCTCAGGTGGCGGCCGTCGCGAACAAAGGTCATCCCGCTATCGTAGGGCACGTTGAGCCACTTGTGAGCGTCGACGGCCCAGGAGTCCCCGTTCTCGACCCCCGCCGTCAGATGGCGCCGGCTGGGGGCCGCGTGGGCCCAGAGACCGAATGCGCCATCCACGTGGACCCAAGCCCCGGCCGAGTGGGCTCGCTCGCAGACCGCGGTGGCCGGGTCGAACGCGCCGGTGTTGACGTTGCCGGCCTGGATGCACACGATGGTCGGTCCACTCAATTCTCCGAGCTGGTCCGCCCGCATCCGACCTTGTCCGTCCGTCGGAACCCGCACGACCCGGTCGCGGCCGAAGCCGAGCAGGGAGAGCGCCTTGAGCAGCGTGACATGAACCTCTTCTCCTACCACCACCGTGACCGGTGGAGCGCCGAAAAGGCCCCGAGCCTCCACATCCCAGCCGGCCTTCTCGAGGACCGCGTGCCGCGCCGCTGCGAGGGCGGAGAAGTTGGCCATGGTGGCGCCAGTCACGAAGGCTCCCTGGGCGCTCGGTGGCAGCCCAAGGAGGTCCTGAACCCAACCGAGCGCTACGCGCTCGAGGCGCGTGCCGACCGGCGACGCAACCTCGAGTCCCACGTTCTGGTTCCACGCACCGGCGAGCCAATTCGCGGCCAGCGCCGCGGGAAGGGCGCTGCCGATCACGAACCCGAAATACCGGCCACCGGCGGAAGCGACGGTCGCAGGGGAGCCGTACCGGTCGAGTTGGGCTAAGACCGCGGCGGGCTCCTCTCCCCGCTCGGGCAGGGGGCCCGCGAGCTCGTCCAGTCGGTGGAGATCGTCCGACCTCGGAAACACGGTCCGCTCCTTCAGTCCCTCAAGGTAGGTCGCTGCCCGTTCCGCCGTCTCTCTCAGGAGGGTCTCCATGACTTGGGTCCTCGGTCTCGTGGAGGCCCAGCTCCCTTTAGGAGCATGGGAGGGCTCGAAGTCCGCCCCGGCACCCTGCAACGGGGTTCGCGGAGGGGGGCCGGAGTTTACGGGGGTCGCATTCTTAATCCCTAGTTCTCTCGCCCGCTCGGGAACACGCCATGGTAGTCCACACCATTGTCCATTTCGAGATCCCGGCGTCCGACGTGGAGAAACTCGCCAGATTCTATGAGCAGGTCTTCGGGTGGAAGGTCCAGAAGGCCCCCGTCCCGGGGATGGAGTACTGGCTGGTCACCACGGGACCGCGGGGGAAGAGCGTCGGAGGGGGCATGTACCAGAAGGCGGGACCGGACGACCGCCCTCGCAACTACATCCAGGTGGCCAAGATGGACCCCGCGATCCAGACGTTCAAGGCGGCAGGGGGAACTGAGGTCGTCGGCAAGATGGAGGTTCCTGACCGGGGATGGAGCTTCATCGGCGCCGACCCAGAAGGGAATCTGATCGCCATGTTCGAGCCTGCGATGCCCGCCCGACCTCGCGCCCGACCACGTCCTCGCTCCGGTCGCAAGAAGTAACGACCTCGACTCCGTTCCGACCGCACCCTCAAGTAGAGGGAGCTCGCATGTAAAGGTCCAGCCGGGATGCGTCCCGTCCATCAGGACATCGTGCTGGTGACCCGAAAGCCGTTGCCGCTACCCGCAGGCTGCGCGTGGCGAACGCTCGCCGAGGCGTGAGCCGTGCACGACTCGGTGGCGACCTTCTACGGCGCGTATGACCAGGTGGGACTCCGCCGGCTCCAACGGACTCGGACCCCGTGGGTCGCCGTGATCCTGGTGCTGGCCGTGCTCGTCCTGATCGGGTTCGTCGCGGCGGATGTGGCAGCGTATGACGCCGGTGCCGTGACGGTCCGCGTGACCTCCGTGAGCTGGTATGCGGAAGGCGGACTCTTGACGACCTCCCCCGGGTTCTCCCTCCACGGTTCCCAGGCGGTCACGCTGACCCTTACCTGCAACTTCATCTGCTACCAGTTGAGCGGGGCGAGCGTCAACGCGCCGTTCCAACTCGTCAGCTTCTCGGTCACCAACCAGCCGATCCAGTACGCCAACGTGACGGTGCAGGCTCCCGCGACCAGCTACGACGGGCCGCTGACGATCACGCTCTCCGTAAGCTGATTAAACCCGGGGAGTGCGGCTCGGAGAACGGAGCCCCTACCGGGGCCGGCGGCGACCCCGAACGGAGCTCCCGGGGTCGCCACAACAAATAAGGGGGAAGACGGCGCAGATTGCAGGAAAGAGCCCGCGCTTCCTCGTCGACCTCCCGTCCCCGATGGGATGGCGCCCGGGAGGAACTCCCGCGCGCTTCCCCCGCGAGGCCGGCGATGGGAAGGGGCTGGGATGGCCCACGATGCACCGATGGAGCAACGGCTGCCGCCATCTCCCGGTCGGGGTGGTTCTGGGTTCGCTGGTCGTCGTGGTCCTACTGACCCTGGGAGCCGGGGATAGTCCCCTAGCCGGGACCCACTCCGAAGTGGCGGCGAGCGCGCCCGGGGCGGCCCCTACGCTAGTAGCTCCCGTACCCGTGAGCGTTCCGACCGACACGCCCTCGGTTCCGAGGGGCGGGGCCGGGACCACCTACTACGTGGACTTCTCGGAAGGGTCGGATGCCAACCCCGGCACCACTCCATCCACCCCGTGGAAGCATGCTCCGGGCGACCCGGAGGCGACCGGGGTCCCGGCGAACACCAGCCTTCAGCCGGGGGACACGGTGGTGTTCAAGGGCGGGGTGGTCTACGAAGGAACCATCGTCATCTCGTGGAGCGGTCTGCCGGGTCGCCCCATCACGTACGACGGGAACTCCGCGGGGACGTTCGGGACCGGCCGTGCGGTCATCGATGGCATGGGGCAGGCCCTCGGCCCGCTGGCCCACCAGTACGGGTTCGAGGGGGGCGAGACGTGGAACGGCGTCGAGGATGTGGGGGTGTCGTACGTCACGATCGACCACTTCGAGATCCGCGACCAGCGGTACATCTGGAACGACACCGGCGGAGGATGGGGCAACGGGCCCCAGGGGATTGACATCGGCGCGGTCGGCTCCAACATCACCGTGGAGGGCTGCTGGGTGCACGATGTGCAGCCGATCGCCCTCGCCGTCAACAACAACAGCGAGGTGATGGGGTCGCTGAACGCGTGGACCTCGGTCCACGTGACCAACTACTCGTTCACCGACTCCAACGTCAGCCTGGCCCGCTACGCTGGGACACCGGGAACCCTGGCCCACTACAAGATCTATGTCGGCTGGGGGACCGACGATTACACCATCGCCTCGGCCTATCTCGGCCCGTACTGGCCGGCCAACAACACCCTCCGCGTCTACCAGGACCTGAACCTCACGATGCCGGGTTGGAACACCGCCAACAGCGACCCGGTGGGCCAGGCGACCGCCTACGGCTACTCGATCTTCAACATGACCACGGGGCCGATGTACGGGAAGGAGAGCTCCGACATCTCGGTCTCGGACCACGCCGATACGATGCTCCTCAACAACACGCTCTCCGACGCGGGCACGGGAATCGGGTTGAGCCAGGACAACGACTCCCTCGTCGAGGGGAACGACATCTCGAACGTCTCGTGGGGGATTGCCGGCGGGAGCGGGGAGATCCCGGCGGCCGCGCTGGTGAACGTCACGATCGCCTTCAACCACCTCCACGACTTCTACCCGTATGTCCGGAACGGCTACTGGTCCGGCTGGCACGGCGACGGGATCTACCTCTTCGCGGGCTCCAACAGCTACGCCGTCATCCAGAACCTGATGATCCTGGGCAACACCTACACGGGGTACATCCCCGAGGCGACCGCGGACATCTACTGCGAGGACGCCGACTACCTGAACGTGACCATCTACGACAACATCTTCGCGGCCAGCGGCGCCTGGGACATCCGGATCTCGGCAGACCCCGGCTCTCTGCTCAACGACGTCCGGGTCTTCAACAACGACTTCGTGATGGCCCCGCTCGACCAGAGTCCGGCGATCCTCTTCCAGGGCGGAGTGACCAACGTCAGCCTGCGGAACAACGTGGTCTGGATTCCCTCGGGGTGGGGCGCCGTCTTTTCGTTCGACCCCGCGGGCCTCTCTCCGTTCGGGAGTGACTACAACCTCCTGGGGAGCGACTACGCGTACGCGGGGGACATCGGCTACAACGGGTCGGAGCCGACCCTCGCCCAGTGGGTGGCGTCGAACTACTCCTTCCCGCACGACCAGCACAGCATCCTGGACGAGAACCCCGGGTTCCTGAACTTCCCCGACTTCGAGGCCTACCTGAGCGGCGGAACCGCTTCGAACGTCACCCTCCAGGTCGAGGACCCGGTCGTCAACCCCCACGTGAACTCTACCTTCCGCATCGGGGACCACGTCGAGTACGATTACGACGGGGTGGTTCGGACCGTCACCGCCGTCGGGTCCGGGACCCCTCAGCCCTGGGTGCAGATCACGCCCGCGCTCTCCGCGCCGCCGACCGCCGGGGATTTCCTGACCGACTGGGGGAACGACACGAACTTCACGTTCAACCTCCACATGGACGCCACCTCGCCGCTGGTCGGGGCCGGGGTCAACCTGGCGGGCCAGGTGCCGGCGATCGACGCCGACGGGAACGCGCGGCCCCTCACCGGACCGTGGACCATCGGCGCCTACGTGTTTGCGCCCGCGGCGCCCTCGAGCCTCGCTTCGTTGGTCGTCCAGCCGTCCCCCGCCACGGTCGAAACGGGGGAGAACGAGTCGTTCCGGGCCATCGCGGTCTGCACGGCCACCTGCCCGCCGGGGGTGACCTACTCCTGGTCCCTTGCGAACGACCTCGGGACCCTAAACGCGACGACCGGGCCGGTCGTGACCTTCTCCCCACACCTCGCGAGCGGAACGGAGACGCTCTTCGTGAACGCCACCCTGAACGCTGTAACTCGAGGCAGCGGGCCGGTCACGGTGACGATCCTCCCCTCGGGGGGAACGCCGGGCGGTGGCTCGGGATGGCCCAGCAGCACGGTGGTCGCCTCCCTGACGGTCGCCGCAGTGGTCCTGGCGGTCCTCCTCGCGCTCGTCTTAATTCGCCGAGGGAGGAAGCCTCCGGCCCCACCGGGAAGACGTGAGCCGGCCGGGGGCTCACCTCCAGCCTAGGGGTCCACACTGGGGACTTCCTTCAAGCGAGCGTTCGCCGGCCTACCCGCGCCCGACCCGGTCGCCGGCCTCAAGCCCGGCCGCCTCCCCGTCCCAGGAGGTGGACCCCGCACGGAGTCCGGGGTGCCCCACCTCATTCCGCATCGGGCTCGCCCTGCGGGCGCTCGGTTCCAGGGTGGATTTCCTCCCTACGTCGAGGGGGCTGAGGAGACCGGTCCCTCGCGGGCGACGGGATAAAGAACTCCCGAGAGAACGGCCGGCTTCATGATCCGACGCGGTTGGGATGCGATCGCCCGGTGGCGGGACGCCCGGATGGGCGAAGAGGGAGACCTCTGGCACCGGGCCCTCGTCGACCCCACGTTCCTTCGGGTGGTCGGTCCCGTTCGGGGCCGACGCATCCTCGACCTCGGCTGCGGGAACGGCTATCTCACTCGACGATGGGCCCGGGCGGGAGCTCGCTCCGTGGTCGGGGTCGACGCCTCCCGAGCCAGTATCGCTCTAGCTCGGGGACGCGAGAAGGCACGCCCGAGCGGTGCCCGCTTCCTCCGATGCGACTCGACCCGCCTCACGGGGATCCCTGACGGCAGCGTCGACCTCGTCGCGTCGAACATGGCGCTCATGGACCTCGAAGATGCCGCGGGGAGCATCCGCGAAGTGGCGCGGGTGCTCTCGCCCACCGGACGGTTCGTCTTCTCGATCTGCCATCCCTGCTTCGACCTGGACGACCGGTCGATGTGGGTCGTCGAGCGCCAGCTGTATCGGGAACAGGTGTGGCGCAAGGTCTCGAACTATCGGGAGGAGCGTTCGGTCGAGGTGCCGTGGAAGATCAGCGAGTCGGACTGGGGGTACACCTTGACCTATCACCGGACCCTCGCGACGTGGGTCCGTTATCTCCGGGCGGCGGGATTGGTAGTCGTTCGTATGGAGGAACCAGCTCCGCTGCCCGAGGTGGTGCGCAAGAGTCCCCAGGGGCGGTTCCTGCTCGAGATCCCCCTCCATCTCGTGGTGGAGGCGGTCCCTCTACGACTCGCGGGAGCGGCGCGAGCAACGGGTCCTCAGCTCAGAGCACGGGGGTCGCGAACGTCGGGACGTACGTCTCGGGCAGCCGCCCGACGATCGGGATCGCGTGGCCGCATGCGCGGCACCGGTTCTGCTCGTCGAGGTCCCACGACTGGATCGTGAACCCGTACCGGCGAACGACCACCGCATGGCACGCCGGGCAGTACGTGTGCTCGAGCGGGTGCCCCCAGACGTTGCCCAGGTAGACGTAGTCGAGCCCCTCCGCCTTGACCACGGCGTGGAGCTTCTCGAGGGTCGCCACCGGAGTCTCGGGGAACTCCATCATGTGGTAGTCCGGATGGAACCGGAGGAGGTGGAACGGGGTCTCCGGGCCGAGCTCGTCCCGGACCCAGCCCGCGAGTCGACGGATCGCCTCGACCGACTCCCCTACCCGGGGCACGATGAGGTCCGTCACCTCGACGTGGACGCCCCGCCGGTGCAGGTCGACCATCGTAGAGCGGATCGGCTCAGGTCCCTTCGCGGAGACGTACTTCCGGAGGAATCCCTCCTCCCCGCTCCCCTTGAAGTCCACGCTGACGGCGTCGAGGTGGGGTCCGAGAAGTTCCGTCGCTTCGGGGCTCATGTACCCGTTCGTTACGAAGTTCGCAAAGAGCCCGGCGGCCCGCGCCTCCTTCATGACGTCGAGCGCGTACTCGATGAAGATCGTGGGTTCGTTGTAGGTGAACGTCACGCCCGAGCAGTCGTACCGCTTCGCGGCCAGGACCGCCTGGCGGGGCGAGAGGGGGCGGCCCACGACCTCCTTCTCCTGGGAGATCTCGGCATTCTGACAGTACAGGCACCGCCAGTTGCACCCGACCGTTCCGATGGAGAAGACCCGGGTCCCCGGGTGGAAGTGCGAGAGGGGCTTCTTCTCCACCGGGTCGACCTGGGTCGCCGCGGCCTTGCCGTACGAGAGCAGCACCAGGCGACCGTCCTCGTTCTTGCGAACGAAACAGAACCCGTGGGAGCCGCTCGGGATCACGCAGTACCGGGCGCACGCCGTGCAGCGGACCTTCCCTCCGGCAAGGGGTTCGAACAGGGTTGCGGGGTGCGCCATGGGTCCTCGACCGCCGGTACCACTCTAGCGCGCGCCGTCCGATAACGCCTCCCTTCCCGGCCGAGGTCTAGCCCAAGGTTCATCTTCTCGCCGAGGGTCCACCCGCCGTGACCGACTCCTCGACCGGCCAGGCGGCGTCGGCCGAAGCGGACCGTATCGAGGCGGCTGTCTCGGCCCGGATCTCCCCGACCTCCGAGACGCTCGAGCGGGTCGCCCGGGTCCGCACCGGTTTGGTAGACCGCGTCCACTCCGCGGCGTCCGCGCGGCGAAGTCCGCTGGTGCGTGCGTTGGTCGCGGGGAGCGCGGCCCGCGGGACGTTCCTCTCGGACCGTCTCGACATCGACCTCTTCCTCCTGTTCCCCCCGGACCTCCCGCGCGACCGGCTTCGGGAGGAGGGACTCGCGCTCGGCCTCGCGGTCCTGTCGGATACCGAGACTCGGTATGCCGAGCACCCGTACCTGCGAGGGCGGTTCGAGGGGTTCGCGGTGGACGCGGTACCCGGGTACGCGATCGCCGACCCCTCCCACCCACTCTCCCCGGTCGACCGGACCCCGTTCCATCAGGAGTACCTCACGTCGCACGAGACGCCGGAGGTCGTGGCGCAGGTGCGGCTCGCCAAGCAGTTTCTCCGCACGCTCGGCGTCTACGGGTCCGAGGCCCGGACGGAGGGATTCTCCGGGTACCTCGTCGAGCTGATCGTCCTTCAGTTTGGTTCCTTACGAGGCTTCCTCTCGGCGGCCCGGAGCTGGCGGATCCCGGTCCGCCTGGCTCAACCGAACCGGGACCCACCCCGTCTCCCGGCCGAGGTCGCGTTGATCCTCGCGGACCCGGTCGACCCGAACCGGAACGTCGCGAGCGCGCTCTCCCGGCGGAACCTGGCGACCGTGATTCTCGCCGCGGGCGAGTATCTCGACCACCCCTCCGAGGCCTGGTTCCGCCCCGTGGAGCGCTCCCGGCTCTCCCGGGCCGAGAGCCTCGAGCGGCTGCATGCGCGGGGAACCCACGCGGCGGTCATCGTCCTGCCTCGCCCCGACGTCGTGGATGACACATTGTATCCGCAGGTCCGCAAGGCGGAGCGGGCGGTCGCGGAGGAGGTCAGTCGGTCCGACTTCGCGGTCCTCGGCTCGTCCTCTGCGGTCGACGCCGACCGGGTGCTCATCCTGGTCGAGGTCGCCCATCCCCACCGGCCCGCGGTCCGTCCTCAGGATGGTCCCCCGGCCGGACTCGACCGAGTGGGTCACTTCCTAGAGAAGTGGACCGCCCCGAGCGCCCCGGTGCTGCAGGGACCGTACGTTCGGGCGGACGGTAGCCTCGCGGTCGAGACCCGTCGCACGGACCGGGACCTGGAGGCAGTGATCCGGGCGGCCCTTCCTCGGCTCTCGCTCGGCCGGGACCTAACGCCTCCACCCACGTCCCCGGCGGCGGTCCACGCGCTTGCTTCGACCCCGGAGTCTCCGGGGCTCTCCCAAGCACTCGACGACCTGCTGGCCAAACGACTTCCTTGGCTGGCGCGACCCGACCGGGACGCCTAAGCGCCGTTCAGCAGATTGACCAGGACGAACCAGAGCGCGAGCCAGCCGAAGAACTCGAGGAAGATGAGGCTGGCCCAGTCTCCCTTCGTGTAGGCGTGGGAGGCCGGGCGGAGCCACTGGATGCCGAAGACCCCGAGGATGATGATCACCAAACCGACCGGGAACTGAGCGTACCACGGAAGGCCGGCCAACTTGATGCCGGCGGAGACGATCCCGGCGGCGATGGCGAAGATCCCGGCGAGCCCGGTGGCGGAGTCGAGCTCGAGCTCCTTCCAGATGAACGCTCCCTCGTCGAACTCGGGAAACTCGAAAGGGGGCTCGGCCTCCTCGAGCTTCTTCCGCGCCTTCTTCGCCACCCGCTAGCCCCCCCGGCCCGCCATGGCCCGGTCGAACAGCTCCTCGGCGTGGTAGGAGCTTCGGACCATCGGTCCCGACTCGACGCCGGCAAAGCCGAGGGCGAGGGCCCGCTCCTTCCACTCCTCGAACTCCGCCGGCGGGATGTACCGCGCCACCGGCCAGTGCGCGAGGCTCGGGCGGAGATACTGGCCGAACGTCAACAGGTCGACCCCCGCGGCGCGTAAGTCGGCCAGGGCGGTCTCGACCTCCGCGTCTTCCTCGCCGAGCCCGAGCATGAGGGAGCTCTTCAGCACGAGGCGGGTCGGCCCGGTCTCCCGGGCGCGGTGCAGCACCCCGAGCGAGCGGTCGTATCCGGCCCGTCGGTCCCGCACCGCGGGGGAGAGGGAGCGCACCGTCTCGAGGTTGTGGGCAAAGACCTCCGGTGGGTCGGCCAGCACGGTCGCGAGGGCCTCTGCGTTCCCGCCGAGGTCGCCGGCCAGCAGTTCGACCTTCGTCGCAGGGGAGGCTGCGCGGACCGCACGAACGGTCTCGGAAAGCACCGCGGCCCCTCCATCCGGAAGGTCATCCCGACAAACCTGGGTCAGCACCACGTACCGGAGGCCCCAACTCGCCACCGCCCGGGCGACTCGATCCGGCTCGGTCCGGTCCACGACCCCGTGGGGCCAGTGCGTCGTGACGGCGCAGAAGGCGCATCGACGAGTGCAGTCGGTCCCCAGGAGCATCAGGGTCGCCGTGCCGGCCGACCAGCACTCGGAGAGGTTGGGACAATGCGCCTCGCGGCAGACCGTCTCGAGCCCGAGCCCTTCCAGGAGGTCGCGGACCCCCACGTACCCCGGTCCCCCCGGCGGGCGGGTGCGGATCCAGTCAGGGAGGGACCGAGACCCCGGGCGGGGCTCGGCCCCAGCTTCGGACGACGCCACGGGCGCGCGACCCGCGCCCGCGCTTTAGCCTTTCCGAGCGCTGCCGCGTCCCATCCGTTCCTCGACCAGGGTGGCGAGGTAGCTGGCGGGCAGCTCGTCCATCGCCACCCGGCTCGACTCGCCGGAGCCGGCAGCTTCCAGCGTGATCAGGCCGTCCCGCTCGAGCTCCTTGAGGGTCCGCCAGAAGGTCGTCCGGCTCATCGGGGCCCCCTTGAGCTCCTCCAGCAGGGCGGCATGCGTGGTGCGGAGCTTCTGACTGGGCACCGCGCTCCCCTTTCCCTTGAGCGAGCGGGAGAGCGCGAGGAGGACCCCGAGCTCGTTGGTGGAGAGCGCCTCGAGCTGCGATTCCGAGAGGGTCGGGACGAGGGAGCCCTTGGCCCGTCGCACGTGCTCCGGGAGGACCATCTCCGACTCGGCGTCCTCCGCCGCGTGGGCCGCGCCGGCGAGAAGCTCGAGGCCGAACCGCGCGTCGCCGTTCGGCGCGACGATCCGGGCGATCTGGTCCAGGGTTTCCCGCTCGACGCTTCCCCGACGGAGGGCGAGTTCTGCCCTCGCGCCCAGGATCTCCACCAGGTCCTCTCGCGTGTACGGCGCGAGGGCAAGACGGTGGGTTACCCCGAAGCTGGAGCGGCTCGCCGCGTCGAGGTACGGCAGGAGGTCCTCCGCGGCGACCAGGAGGAGAGAGATCGACCCGAGCGCGACCTCGCGGGAGCGGGAGAGGAGGTAGACGAGCTTCGTCTCCTGCTTGACGAGTGCGGCGGCCTCGTCCAGGATCACCAGGAGGTGCTGGGGGTGACGCCGCAGGCCCTGCTCGAAGACGTCCACCATCTCCGAGAGGCTGTAGCCGCGGTCCGGAAGCGAGACGTCGACGGTATGGAGCAGGTCGAGCATCACGGTGCGGTCGCTGGCGCGTCGCCAGCAGTTGATGTAGGCGAAGCGGACCGGGAGCTCGGTCCCACGCCCCGTCCGTTCGAGGTCTGTCGCAAGCCGGCGTACGAGCGCGGTCTTGCCGCTGCCGACCCCTCCGGTGACCATCAGATGGTACGGGAGCCCCTTCGAGAGGGCGTCCCGGAACCGCTTCGTGGCGATCCCGAGCTCGGTCTCCCGCCGGACGAGCCGTGCCGGCAGGTAGGAAGGGTCGAGCGTCTCCTCCCGCAGCAGGATGCGTTCAGGGTTCGCCACGAGTGGGCGCAACGGGGGCGGGTGATATCAGGTTCGCTCTTCAGCGCGGGCCCGCCGGTAGCGCCGCGACCGGGTCAGGCGCCGGTGACCGAGGTCCGCCCAGATGGCCTCCACCAGTTCCTGCGTCGGGCGACGCGCGTCGAGGACCAGCCAGTCGTCGCGGCGCGCCATGGAGCGGTACCGTCGGGCGACCCGCTCCAGCGTACGGCGGCGCTCGAGCGGGCCTCGCCCTCTTCCTCGCTGACCCAACCGTCTCATGGCCTCGACCGGTTCGAGGTCGAGCAGGACCACCCGGTCCGGGACTCGGGTCGCCCGCCGGGAGAGCTCTTCGATCCGCCGCACGCGGGCCGGACCGAGCGCGCTTCCCTGGTAGGCGAGCGTCGAGTAGAACGACCGGTCGGTGATCACGAGCGGATACCGGGCAAGGTCCCGCTCCAGCGCGGGCCGGGCGAGGAACCGGTCCACGGTGAAGTACACGGCGCCGGTCCACGGGTCCCGCCGGCCCGCCTCTTGGGCCAGGCGCCCGAGGGTCGGGTCGGCTGGCTCGCGGCGTGCTACCGACCGGATCCCCCGCCGGCCTGCGACGCGCACGAGCGCGGAGGCGAGCGTCGACTTGCCGGCGCCATCGATCCCCTCGAGGGCGACGAGTCGCCCCCGACGAGGGGGGGTCACCCACCCCTCCCGACCGGCAATTCGGGGCGCCACCCGTAGACCGCCTCCACAGAGTCGACGAACGGGACCCGCAGTCGCTCTACGCCTTCCGCGGACGCCTCCGCGAGCGCGTGCGCCCGTCGGGGGACGGTCGCCAGGTCGAGGACGGCCCCGGGCCGGGCCGGGTCGTCCAGGAAATCGGTCTCGAGGAACCAAGGCCCGGGGTCGCCCAGGGCTTCGCGAGCCAAGTCCCTCCGCGCGAGATACGAGGCGGCGACCCCGCCGCGCTCGCGGAGGGGCACGCGGGTCCGCGCGTAATGCTTCACGATCCGTCGAGGCGGGACGCCGGCGCGCTCCCCGCGAAGAGCGAGGCTTCGGTACTCCTCCGGTGCGAGGTCCGCGCTGTGGACAATGACCGGACAATCGACGTCCCGGGCGACCGCGAGGGCGTGGTCAAAGGCAAGACCGGCCGCCTCCTGCACGTTCGTCGGGACCTCGAAGTGCGGGAACCCGACCTCGCCGAGGGCGACGGCGCGATGGTCGAGTACCCAGGAGCCCGCCAGGTCCAGCGCCTGCCGTTGAAGGTCGAGCGCGGAAGCCAACCCTAAGAGGGGCGCGGCGACGACCAGGTCCACGGGATAGGGGGCGACCACCACGTACACCTCGATCCCCGCCTCGGCGCGGACCTTGCCGGCCAGCGCCTCGGTCATCTCGAACTGCACTCGGTAATCCTGGACGCTCCGAGGTACCTCGCTCGAGTAATTTTGGGTCGCGAGGAAGAGGTGCGTGCCTCCGGCGGCGGAGAACCGCCGTGCGGCCGCAACCCCCTCGCCGTGCGGGCTCAAGTGGCAGTGGTGGTCGACGACCGGGAGGTCGGCTGGGAGCGGCACGCGGGCCGTCCGCTCGGGGCCTACCGGAGGAGCCCGGCGCCCTGGAGCTCCTTGGTGATCTTCTTGACCGCGACCTCGACGTCCGAAGGCTTCCGCGCCCCGGTGCAGACGAGCTTGCCGCTGCCGAAGAGGAGGACGACCACGCGGGGGTCCTCGATCCGGCAGACCAGACCCGGGAACTGCTCGGGTTCGTACTCGACCCGGTCGAGGCCGAGCGTGACCGCGATCGCGTTGAGGTTGATCTCGCTCTCGAGGTCCGAGCTCGCGACGATGTTCTGCACCTCGATCTTCGGGTGCATGTTGATCTTCTGGCCGCCTTTCTTGATCTGGGCCGCCACCGAGTGGATCGACTCCTCGACCTCGTGCATGCTCTTCGCCCCGGTGCAGACCACCTTGCCGGACCGGAAGAGCAGGATCGCGGTCTTGGGGACCTTGAGACGGTAGATCAGGCCGGGAAACTGCTCGGGCTCGTACTCGGCCCCGTCGAGGCCTAGCGCGATCGACTGGAGGTCGAGCTCGTCCCCGAGGGAGGTGGATGCCACGACGTTCTCAATACGAATCTTCACCAACGAAACCCCTCGCGGGTGAGTATTTAAACGACTATATAAACCCCATGCGAGGCTGAAACGCCCCGCCGCCTCAGGGGGGCGGCGTCGGACGCTCGTTGAAGGCGGGGCCTAGAGCGCCGTCCTCGAGCGGGAGCTCGAAGAACTGCCGCAGGAGCCGGCGGGTGAACCCCCAGAGGACATGCCCCTCGAAGACCGTCGCCGGCACGGGGTACACCCCCCGTGAGGTGTCCCGTTCGACCGACCGCGTCCGGTCGAGAGCTCCCCGGGGGAGCCAGAAGAC
>JASHYQ010000077.1 GCA_030042955.1 Thermoplasmata archaeon | reverse complement strand
AGGACGCGGAGGCCGGCGAGAGGACCGTACTCGGGGACCAGGCGGTCGCCCCGGGAAGGAAGGGACACGGGCGTGCAGCCCGCTTCGCGTCAATAACCCAGGAGGTTCAGTACGGAACCTCGGCCACCAAATACGCTCGCCCGCTCGAACGCAGTGTGACAGAGCCACCGTGGGTCCGGTTCGAGGGCGAGAGGTTCCGCGACGAGCTCACGCGGTTCAAGATGGCCAACCACCCCTTCGCGACGCACCCGTTCTTCGCCCAGCTCGAACGGGGGGAGGTACCGAAGCCCCTGGTCCAGGCCTGGGTCAAGCAGTTCTACCCCTGGCTCGCCACCGTCCCGGTCGCGATGGCCGAGCGGTTCGCGAACTGCTCCTGGGAGCCCGCGAACGACCGGTACCGGCGCATGATCCTCGACCAGCTGGTGGAGGAGGCCGGCGACCCCAAGGGCAAAGAGCCGGGGCATCCCGAGCTATGGCTCCGGTTCTGCGAAGGGCTCGGCGTGCCCCGGGCGGCGGTCCAGTCGGCCCCCCTCCTGCCGAGCACGATGGTCGCGATCGACGACTTCCTCTACACGAACCGCGTCAACCCGTTCTACGTCTCCGCCGCCGGCTCCTCCGAGCCCCCGAACGTCCCGCTCTGCGCGCGCCTACTGCCGGCCTTCCAGAAGCACTACCACGTCGATGACGCCCATCTCGAGTACTACCGGCTCCACGTGACGGCAGATGTCGAGCACAGCGAATGGATCGGTCAGATCGTCGCCGGGTTCGCCTCCACGCCCGAGGTCCGACGCCAGATGTGGGACCAGATGTTGCGCGGGTTCAGCATCCACGCGCTCCTCGTGGACGGTGTCCTGGCGGAGTGGAACCGGACCGCCCCGAACAAGACTAAATAGGTGCCGGAGGTTGGAACGGCCGATGTCGGACCCCCGCTCGGACCACCTGCCCTCGTCGGCAGGCCGGACGGCCGTCCGCACCTGGCTCTGGTGAACGGGAGGCGCCGGGAGGGCGCCCACCCGACGCGCCCCGTACGGGCCCGGGCCGGCTCTCTCCGGCGTCTTCCTGCAAGTTGAACACGGAGGGAGAACGATGTACGGAAAAACGATTCGACTGCGCCGCCTGTTCCCGAACCCGAGCCACCGGCTGTTCTCGGTCCCGCTCGACCACTCGGTGACGATGGGACCCATCGAGGGCCTAGAGCAGCTGGCCCCGCTCGCCGAGGAGCTACAGGACGCAGGGACGGACCTCCTGATCGTGACGAAGGGAGCGGTGCGGGAGGTCGCCCCGGTGCTCGCGCCGACGACCCTCCTCGGGATCCACGTCTCGGCCTCCACGGGCCTCGGCTCCGGGGTGAACCGAAAGGTCCTGGTCGGGAGCGCGGCGGAGGCGGTCGGGCTCGGCGCCGACCTCCTCTCGGTCCAGGTGAACTTCGGCGTCCCCGAGGAGCCGGACATGTTGACCGACCTGGGGGTCGCGGTCGACCAGTGCCGCCAGCTCGGACTTCCCCTCCTCTGCATGGCCTACGTCAAGAAGGAGAGCGGCGGGACCCCCGATGAGCTGCGCCACGCCGCCCGAGCCGCCGCCGACCTCGGCGCGGACATCGTGAAGACGAGCTACCCCGGCTCGCTCGAGGATTTCACCCGGCTCTGCCGGACCACGCCGGTGCCGGTGCTCATCGGCGGAGGGGTCCGCATCGAGCCGGAGTCGGCCTTCCTCCGCCTCGTCGAAGAGTCGGTCGCCGCCGGTGGCGCCGGGATCTGCATCGGTCGGAACCTCTTCCAGCGTCGCCCGGTCGGTCCGCTCGCCCGTCAGATCGCCGCCCGGCTGCACGGAGACCTATAACCCGGAGTCAACGGCGATGTCTCGAGAACGGGTCGCGATCCGTCCCCGGTCGAGCGACCCGAGCGTCCGAGCGGCAATCCTCGAGCGTGCCCGCCGACGCGGCTTCCGGCACTTCGTGCTCTCTAGTGCCCCTCCCCCCGCACCCGCCCCGGGGGAGACCATCGTGGTCGAGCGGGAGGGGAGGCTCGTGCTCGGCGACGAGCGCCCCGAGCTCACCGTCGCGCGGATCGACTCGGAGGAGGCGCTCGCCCGAGAGGTCGAGCGGACCGCTGCGGGGGGGACCCTCGTGATCGAGTGGACCGCGGACCGGGTCATCCCCCTCGAGAACGCGATCGCGGCCCGGGGCCACCGGTTCTCTCTCTGGGTGGTCGCCCGGTCCCCGACCGAGGTGCCCGGGGCGCTCGGGGCCTTGGAGCACGGGGCCGACCTCGTGATCGTGGACCTCCGGGGTCCCGAGGAGGTCGACACCCTGGAGTCGCTGGTCGAAGGTCCGCTCCCGGCGCACCTCGCCTGGGTCGAGCTTCCCATCGTGCGGGTCGGACCCGTCGGGATCGGGGACCGCGTGATCGTCGACACGACCTCGCTGCTGCGTCCGGAGGAGGGGCTGCTCGTGGGGAGCGCCGCCGGTTTCCTGTTCCTCGTGACGAGCGAGGCCACCGGGTCGAGGTTCAGCCGGCCCCGCCCGTTCCGGGTGAACGCGGGGGCGGCCCATTCCTACGTCCTGCTCGCGGACGGCACCACCCGGTATCTCGCCGAGCTCGTCGCGGGGGACGCGGTCCTCGTCACCCAGCCGGGCGGGGGTGCGCGGTCGGTCCGCGTGGGCCGCATCAAGATCGAGCGCCGCCCCATGGTCGTCGTCACCGCCGACGACCAGGGGGTCGCACGGACCGTCTTCCTCCAGGAGGCCGAGTCCGTACGCCTTTCCACCGAGAACGGTCCCCGCCCGACGACCGACCTGGCAGCCGGTCCGAAGGTCCACGGGGTCCGGCTTCCACCGGCCCGCCACCTGGGCCAGACGGTCGAGGAGACGATCGAGGAGCGATGAGGTCGGGTTCCCCCGCCCTGGTCGTCACGCTACCGGCCCGTACGGCGGCCGAGGCCAAGGCCGAGGCCGCACGAGCGAGGGACTCCGGAGCCGACTACGCGGAGGTCCGCTTCGACCGGTGGCCGTCCGACGAGCTCGGTCGCGCTCCGGCCTTGTTCCCGTCCCCGCTCCCGCTCGTCGCGACGCTCCGCTCGCAGGCCGAGGGCGGCGAGGGGCCGGACGACCCCGAGGAACGAGCGGCCATCCTGTCGAGGCTCGCGAACCTCCCGTTCGCCTACCTCGACCTCGAGACGGCTCGCGACCTCCCGCGCCGCCCGGTAACCTCGCGACCACCGAGCCCAGCCTCCCCTCATCCCATCCGCTCGACGCACTTTCCGCCCGGTAGCTCGCTCGAACTGGTCGCGGCGGCCCTGCGCGAACCGGTCGGGTCCGAGGAGGTTCGCAAGCTGGTCGTTCCGCTCGCGACGGGCGTGGCGTTGACCGAGCTGCTTCCGATGCTGAACTCGACACCCCTTGCCCCCGGTCAGCTCGTGCTGACGACGGGCGGCTCCGGTCCCCTCTTGCGGGCGCTGGGTAAGCGCCTCCATCTGCCCTTCGTGTACGCGGCCCCGGCCGGCGGGGTCGGCTCTTCCGGTCCCGCCCCGGTCGAAGAGGCCCAGTTGCCGGTGGACCAGCTTCGTTCGTTCTTCGACGCCGTCGGCGAACCACCGCTCTTCGCCGTGGTCGGACATCCGGTCCGTCACTCCCTCAGCCCGCGGATCCACGCGCGCTGGATCCAGAGTACCGGGCGGTCGGGGATGTATCTCCCGCTCGAGATCCTTTCCGAAGAGGAACTCCGTGCGACGTTGGCCCGGCTCGGACCGGTCGGCTTCCGCGGGGTGAACGTCACCCATCCCTGGAAGGCCGAGGCCTTCAGCCTGGCGGCGCGGGC
>JASHYQ010000005.1 GCA_030042955.1 Thermoplasmata archaeon | reverse complement strand
CCGCGCGAGAAGGGAAAGCCGCGAAGGCTACGGCCGTATCGAAGCGGAAGGCCCCTCGGTCCCGCCGGCCGAAACCCTCGCCCGAAGGGGGAATGCCGGCTCCCGCCTCAGCCTCCGCCGGGACGGGGGCAACCCCTGAGCCGTCGTCGGCCCCGAAGACCGCCCGGCGCGCCGCGGCCCGTCGGAAAAGCGAGAAGGTCGCTGAGCCCACGACCAGCACCGAGCTGCCCGGAACGACCGCCGATCCTCCCTAGGCGGAGTCGAATCTAGCCACCAGGCGTCGAAACGCTATGAGCGTCCGGTCTACGACAGGCCCTAAGTGACCGTACCGTTACCTCTCGGCCCGCGTTAAATACCGAGAGTCGGTCGTTCGGGAGATGCCCTCGACCCTCCGGCTCATCGACCTCGATTCGCGCAGCTTTGCCCAGCGGCTCCGCTCGAATCCCCTCGTGATCCTCCCGGTGGGGGCTCTCGAGGCCCACGGGCCGCACCTCCCACTCGGCAGCGACCAGATCCAGGCCGAAGCGACGGCGCTCGAACTTGCGGTCCGGCTCGAGGCCCTGGTAGCGCCGACGCTGCCGTACGGTTGTGCGCCCGGGGCTCGAAAGTTCCCCGGCACCGTCTCCCTGGCCAACGCCCAGCTCACCACGCATGCCGAAGGGGTCCTCGAGGAGCTCGCCCGGTCCGGCGTCCGGCGCCTCCTCGTGCTCTCCGGACACGCGGAGCGAGGCCACATGGCCGCCCTCCGCGAGGCGGCCGACCTTGCGATGCGCGCGTTCCCCTCTACGCGCATCGTCGTGCTCTCCGACTACGACTTTGTCTACGAGCTCCGGGGGAAGGAATCACCGGCGACGGATGGCCACGCGGGGCTGCTCGAGACCTCCCGGGTCATGGCCCTTGCGCCGCAGACCGTCGGACCGTACCGCCCCAAGGGCGAGAACCGTCGGAGCCCTTTCCTGCCCGGGACCCCCACCGACGAGGAGTGGCCCGAGAGCGTGATCGGCGACCCCGGACCGGCGACCGCCGAGCTCGGGCGTCGCGTCCAGGACCATGTGCTCCGGCGGATCGAAGAGACCGTGAACGCCCTGCTGCCCGCCTGAGGAGGTGCCGTGGCCGAACCTTCCGACGTCATTCGTATCCGCGGGGCACGCCAGCACAACCTGAAGGATGTCTCCCTCGACCTCCCGCGCGGGAAGTTCATCGTCATCACGGGGGTCAGCGGCTCCGGCAAGTCTTCGCTCGCCTTCGACACCCTCTACGCCGAGGGTCAGCGACGGTACATCGAGAGCCTTTCCGCCTACGCCCGGCAGTTCCTCGGGCAGATGGACAAGCCGGACGTCGACTCGATCGAGGGTCTCTCGCCCGCGATCGCGATCCAGCAACGGGCCGGGAGCCGGAACCCGCGCTCGACCGTCGGCACCGTCACCGAGATCTACGACTTCCTCCGGCTGCTGTACGCACGTATCGGAGTCCCGCACTGCCCGAACGACGGGAACGAGATCGCCCCCCAGTCCGTCGACCGGATCGTCCTGGCCGTGGAGGCCCAGGCGCGCGGCGAGCGGGTCGACATCATCGCCCCCGTGGTCCGGGCCCAGAAGGGCGAGCACCGCGACGTGCTCGACCGCCTGAGGAGAGCAGGCCACCGGCGCCTGATCATCGACGGGGTCGAGGCCCGGCGGCCGGGCGTGGATGTACGGCTCGAGAAGAACAAGAAGCACACGGTCGAGGCGATTGTCGATAGCTTCGAGGTCGTCGAGTCGGAGGGGACCCGACTCGCCGAGGCCGTGGAGCTGGCCCGTCAGCTCGGCGACGGACTGGTGATCGTCCGACGCACGAAGGGCGAGCGGACGACGTTCTCCAGCCGCAGGGCCTGCCCCGAGTGCGGGTTCTCGGTGGAAGAGCTCGCACCCCGCATGTTCTCGTTCAACAACCCGTTCGGTGCTTGTCCGGAGTGCCTCGGGATCGGAGCGACCCTGCACGCCGACCCGGACCGGATCGTCCCGAACAAGGACAAACCGATCGGCCGCGCGATCTCGGTCTGGGGGCTCACGCCGACGTCGGAGGCGCTCGCGCGGTTCGCTCACAGCTTCGGTTACGACCCCCGGCGTCCGATCCGGGAGCTCCCCGAGGCCGGCTGGAAGGCCCTGATGGAGGGGACCAGCCGGAGTGTCGGCCTCTCGGGCGCCGGTCCGTCGGCCTGGTGGGGGAGCGGGTGGCTTCGGGAGGGCCTCGTCGCGGCGGTGGAGCGCCGCTGGAGGCAGACGAAGAGCGAGGGAGCGAAGGAGTACTACCTCGGGTTCATGTCGTTCGTCCCCTGTCGCGCCTGCGGCGGGAAACGCCTCAAGCCGGCGAGCCTCGCGGTCACCGTCGAGGGCCAGTCGATCGCCTCCGTCGTCGCGATGACGGTGTCGGAGGCGGTCCGCTTCTTCCGGGACCTCCACCCCTCCGAGCGGGACGAGCAGATCGTCGGCCAGGTCGTCAAGGAGATCCGGGCGCGCTTGGGGTTCCTCGAGAACGTGGGCCTCACGTACATCACCCTCGACCGCGCGTCCGGCACGCTCTCCGGCGGCGAGTCCGAGCGGATCGCGCTCGCGACGCAGATCGGGTCGGGCCTCGTCGGCGTCCTCTACATCCTGGACGAGCCGTCGATCGGGTTGCATCCCCGGGACCACGCCCGCCTGCTTTCGACCCTAAAGACGCTGCGCGACCTCGGGAACACGGTCCTCGTTGTCGAGCACGACGAGATGACGATGCGGGAGTCGGACTGGTTGGTCGACCTCGGGCCGGGGGCGGGGGTGCACGGGGGCGAGGTGCTCTATTCCGGAGCCTCGGACCGGATCGCCGGGACCCCACGGTCGTTGACGGGGGAGTTCCTCTCGGGGCGCCGGTCCATCGCGGTCCCCTCGGTACGGGCTCGGCCGACGGGACGGTGGCTGACCATCCACGGCCCGAAGGAGCACAACCTGAAGGGCGATACGATCCGCATCCCCCTCGGCCTGTTCGTTGCCGTCTCGGGCGTCTCGGGGAGCGGGAAGTCGACGCTCCTGGAAGAGATCCTCTACAAGGCGGTGCGGCGGCATCTCGGCCTGGGGCGAGAGAGCCCCGGCAAGCACGACTACATCGACGGGATCGACGAGGTCGACCGGGTCCTCCTCATCGACCAGTCCCCGATCGGACGGACGCCGCGCAGCAACCCCGGGACCTACACCGGGGTCATGTCGCCGATCCGGGACCTGTTTGCGAGCCTCCCCGAAGCCCGGTCCCGAGGGTTCCGACCGGGACGGTTCAGCTTCAACGTCTCCGGCGGCCGCTGCGAAGCGTGCGAGGGGGACGGCGTGATCCGCTACGCGATGCACTTCCTTCCGGACGTCTACGTCGCCTGCGAGGAGTGCGGCGGCAAGCGGTTCAACTCGGAAACGCTCGAGGTCCGGTTCAAGGGCCGCTCGATCGCCGACGTCCTCGACATGACCGTGGACGAGGC
>JASHYQ010000076.1 GCA_030042955.1 Thermoplasmata archaeon | reverse complement strand
TACCTCGAGACGGCGCTCGACATTGAATACGCCGCTACGATGGCCCCCGAAGCGCACATCGACCTGGTCTCGATCCCGAACAACTTCTACAGCTCCTTCGATGAAGCCTACAGCTTCATCATGGCGCATCTGGTCGGGTCCCAGTCCTGTAACATCCCGGCCACGGACCCGGTACTTGGCCCGGTCTTCGTCTATGGTCCGACCTCCGACCCGAACGGAGGGAGCGCGTGCGCGGTCTCGATCACCTCGAACAGCTACGGCTCGGGGGAGACCGACGCGCTCTACTTCGGCTCGCCGATGTACCTCACGGCCGAGAACCAGCTCCTAGATGAGATGGCGATCGAGGGCGTGACGAGCTTCTTCGCCTCGGGCGACACCGGTGGAGTCGGCCAGGTGGTCGAGGACTTCGCGCCGGCCGACGCGGACGGCACGATCTCCGTTGGCGGAGGCCAGGTGACCGCCGAGGACAACGGGGTCGAGTTCCCGTATACGGGCAAGGTGACGTTCCTCCTATCGGGGTTCGACCACAACTTCACATCGGGTAAGAGCACGATCTCGGGTCAGTACTTTGAGGTCGCCCCGGTTTCGGGTCTCGCGAGCTTCACCTATTGGGCGTACCCTTCGTACGCTGGCAGCCTTGCCGGAGAAATCGGCGGGGGATTCGGTCAATCCATCGTTTCGCCCCAACCGTGGTACGAAGCGGGCAACGATACGTACTCGACCGGAGCGCGCATCGACCCGATCGTCTCGAACGATGCCGGGTTCAACAACACCATCTACTACCAGATCTGCTTCTTCGAGTACGTCCACAAGTCGTACCTGCACTTCATCTGCGACGGGCCGTGGAACT
Source organism: Thermoplasmata archaeon (assembly GCA_030042955.1). Taxonomy (GTDB): domain Archaea; phylum Thermoplasmatota; class Thermoplasmata; order Lutacidiplasmatales; family UBA184; genus Lutacidiplasma. The sequence continues at coordinate 2,966 of JASHYQ010000076.1, read as the reverse complement.
ACATCTGGGGCGGTACCTCGTTCGCTACGCCGATCACGGCGGGCCAGTGGGCCCTGGTCGAGGAGCAGGTGAACCAGAAGTTCGGTCCGGGCTCGGACCGCATGGGCGACATCGGTTCCCTCCTGTTCGAAGTGCGGAATGCTTGGCTTGCAGGTGAGAACGGGTTCACGGACCCCTTCGTGCCGATGGTGAACATGGGGACCGACGAGCCCTACAGCTGTGTGGAGGACTATTGTTACATCGACGGGATCGGCAACTACGCTCCGCAGAACAGCTTCACCTGGATTTACGAGAACACCTCCGACCAGGTGCCGGAAGCAGTCGACCATCCGTGGTGGTTTGCGAGCCTGTATAACCCCGCGATTCCGCCCGGCTGGACCAACCCCCAGAGCTTGGGTGGGGCCTCCGCCTGGAACAACCTGCAGGGACTCGGCCTTCCGAACATCGACCTCCTGGACCAGGAGATCGTCGGCTCGCTGTCGACGAGCCACGCCCTGCTCAACTCGCCGTTCTACGTGGAGGAGTTCACGCCCTCGGGAGAGAGCGACGTCAGCAGTCTGTACTGTGGGCAGTCGTACAACTTCCAGATCGTGACCTCGGGAGCGGTCGGTAACGCGGCGTTCAAGGTGGTCGCCTACTCCGGAACGCCGGACGACGGTATCGCCTACGGCGGCGGGACGACCTCCGTGATCGTCGTCAACCCATCGGTCGACCCGTATCTGACCTTCGCGTACACGCCGGCGTGTCCGCCCCCGACCGACCAGGGGCCCACCAGCTTGAACAGCACTGCGTACTACTACGGCTACTTCCTGGTGACCCAGGAGACGAGCGCTCCCTTCGGTGAGCCCCAGTCGTTCACGCAGTTTGGCGAGCAGGTCCCGCTCACGGGCACGCTGAACCTCTGCGTCTCGGACCTCTACGACGTCTGCCAGACCTCGGTCGCGGAAGAGACGATGTTCTACACGTACGACGGGCAGAGCGACTACAACGTCCAGGGTCAAGCGAACGTCTTCGTCACCCTCACCGAACCGAACGGCGAAGTCACGCCGGTCGAGTCGGCGGTCGTCGTGCAGACGTCCGTGGTCACCGACTTTGGCTCCCTAGACCCCTACCTGAACCCGGCGACCTACGCTCCGGGCGCGGTGCTCGGCTACTACCTGACCGACAGCCGGGGAGTGGCGGACATGTGGGACAACGTGTACATCGCGGAGGCGAGTTGTAACACACCGCTCTTCGGACTCGACTCGGAGTACGCCTGGCCGGATAGTGAGTGGGAGGGAGCCCAGCCGATCGTCCCGCCGGTCTGCGTGGAGACCCAAGTCTACACGGTAACGGCGTACGTCGACGGGATCGCCTCGAACACGGTGACGGTCTACGTCGAGCCGCAGGCAGGTTCGTTCTACCCGCAGCTGCACATGGACTCGAACGGCGACATCGTCGGCTTCGTCCAGTTCAACGAGATGACGAACGTCCAGTACGTCAACATCTCGATCGGAAGCTGGCCGGGCGGCTACGACAACGTCTCGTTCCTACCAGCGTGCTACGAGCCCGGGGTCGTCGTGCCCTACGATAGTGCACCCGGTACGACCTACTACGGTGAGCTTGCGGGGAACTACTGTCTGACCTCTTTGGCGCCCAACACGGACTTCCCGGCGGAGGACGCTCTCTGTCAGACGAACGATCTCTCGGCGCAGTATGACTTCATCTCTGAGCTCTGCGGTAGCGGGGTGAAGGAAGGCGTGATCGAGGTCGACCTGACGCCCTCGCCGAGTTCTGGATACCCGACGGACGCCACGACGGTCTCGATGCTCGCCGTTGGGTGGAACGACCTGAGCAACATCGCTTTCTGTATCTTCTCGGACTGCTTGTTCTACGGCGACACGCAGTTCGGGTTGTACTGGCAGGACCCGATGGTCTTCCTCCCGACCGAGCTCACGGCGAGCCAGACGAGCTCGACGGTGAACGGTGTCGACACGTTCTCCTTCCACGGGGCGAGCTACCCCGGTGCTACCGGGACGCTCGAGCTGGTCTCGGCGGCGGGCACGACAGTGCTCACCACCGGCCTCAGCGGGACGTACGCGCTGAACACGGCGGGCCTCGCCGATGGTTCGTACCAAGTGGTGTACCAGGAGTCGGCACCGTTCGCGAACCCGAGCGAGCAGTCGGTGACGTTCTATGCGGACAACACCGCCCTCGCGCTGAGTAGCGACATCGCGTCGCTCCAGTCCGAGCTCTCGAGCGACCAGGCGACGATCGCGGCGCTGGACGCGAGCTTGGCTTCGGCCGAAGCGACCATCACCGGGCTGGACGCCCAGGTCGCCTCGCTGCAGTCGGGCTGGTCCGCCACGAACGCGTCGCTTGCCTCGGTCGAAAGCGAGCTGTCGAGCGCCCAGGCCGCGTTGGCGACCGCGAACTCGCAGATCGCGAGCCTCCAGGCCCAGGTGACGACGCTCCAGAGCCAGCTCGCGACCGAGACCTCCACGGCCGCGGCGCTGTCCGCCCAGGTGAGCTCGCTCGAGAGCCAGAACGCGGCCGACCAGGCGTTGATCGCTTCGTTGCAGTCGTCGCTCGCTGCGGCGAATGCCTCGATCGCGAAGGACCAGACGGCGCTCGCGAACGCCCAGGGTCAACTCTCGGCCGACCAAGGGCAGATCGCGACCCTGACGGGTGAGGTCCAGACGCTCCAGAACGAGGTCAACGCGAAGAAGAACTACATCGCCCCGGCCTGGTACGATACCTCGCTTGGCGGTGGGCTGATCTTCCTGATCGCTGGCCTGGGAGCTGTGATCGGCGTCTTTGGGACGTTCGCGGTGATGCACCGCCGGCGCCCGACGCGTAGCAGCTCGCCCGGAGTGTCGGTGCCGTCGCCCCCGAGGTCCTCGGTTGCGCCGGCGCCCCCCGCCCGAACCGCGTCCGTCGCTCCGGTGGCCGCCATCGCGGCACCCATCGGGCCCATCGGGACTCCT
>JASHYQ010000075.1 GCA_030042955.1 Thermoplasmata archaeon | reverse complement strand
TTCATCAAGGTCGCGGCGAGCTCGCGGGGCCGGATCCGCAAGGCGAACATGCCGCGCGCCCACGGACGCGCCACCGCCTGGAACGAGCAGACGACGAACGTCGAGCTCGTCCTCGCCGAGCGCAAGGAGACCGAATGAGCTCCGAACGCAAGGTCATCCAGGAAGCCACGCGCCGGGTCCTCCTGAAGGACTTCCTGGTGCAGGAGAGCGCGCGCGCCGGCTTCGGCGGCCTCGAGATCACCCGCACCCCGATGGGCACGCGCGTCACCTTGATCTGCGAGCGGCCGGGGATCCTCATCGGCCACCGGGGCGAGCTCATCAAGCGGCTCACCGAGGAGATCCACGCCCGCTTCCAGCTCGACAATCCGCAGATCGAGGTCCAGGAAGAGCGCGCGCCGAGCCTGAACGCCCAGCTCATGAGCGAGAAGCTCGCCTCGACCCTCGAGCGCGGATGGCACTTCCGTCGGGCGGGTCACTCGACGGTCCGCCGGATCATGGAGTCCGGGGCGCGCGGCTGCCAGGTGATCTTGTCGGGCAAGCTCACTGGCGAGCGCCACCGGACGGAGCGGTTCAAGGCGGGCACCATCAAGTACTGTGGCGAGGCCGTCCACCTCTGGGTGGACAAGGGATTCTACCAGGCCCGTCTCAAACCCGGCGTCATCGGGGTCAGCGTCTGGATCATGAAGGCGAACTCGAAGCTGCCCGACGAGATCGTCGTGAAGGGCGCCGAGACCCGCCCGGCGCCTGTCGTCGAGCTACCGCCCGTCGAGGAGGAGGCCGGCGTCGCGGACGTCGCCGCCCCGCCGGGCGTCCTGCCGCCCGAGGGTCCATGACGCTGCTCCGGATGAAGGACCTGCGGGCGCTCTCGGACGAAGACCTGCGCCGTCGCATCGCGGAGGCGGAGAACGACCTCCTCCGCGAACGTGGCATCGCGGCGATGGGTGGGGCGCCGCCCAGCCCGGGTCGCATGCGGGCGCTCCGCACGAACGTCGCGCGCTCCCTCACGGTACTTCGCGAGCGCGAGCTCACCGCCCGGCGCGGCCCGGCCCGCGCCTAAACTTACGGGGGAAGGGATGTCGCAGACAGGGAACCTCTCCGGCCTCTCCCCCTCGGACCGCATCGCCTACGCTGGTGAGGTCATCGGCGCCCCGGTGCGCATCCCGGCCTCGCCGGCGCTCCGGCGCGCGATCGACGGCGTCGTGGTCGATGAGACGCTCTCCCTGCTCTACGTGCGCGTGCCGGGTCGCGCCCAGCCGCTCGCCGTCCCGAAGTCCGCCCTCGCGGGCACGATTCTCCTCGGTGGACGAGAGTTACCGTTAAGAGCCGAGGCCCTTCGCGTTCGGCCCGAGGACCGCACGAAGCGGCTCTTGACCGGTGGTCCTCGGAGGTTCCGATGAGTCCGACTCGTACGCCACCCGCTCGCCGTGCCCGGGACATCGGGCTCGACGTTCGGGCCCCGAAGACGCGGTGCGAGGACCGACACTGCCCGTTCCACGGACGGCTCCCCGTCCGCGGACAGGTCATCGAGGGGACCGTCGTGTCGACCGCCATGCAGCGGACCGCGGTCGTCGAGCGGACCCTGCTCCACTTCGTCCCCAAGTACGAGCGGTACGAGAAGCGGCGCCGCCGCTACTTCGCCCACGCCCCGCCCTGCCTCCACGTCCCGGTCGGCCACCGGGTCCGGATCGCGGAGATCCGGCCGCTGTCGAAGTTCGTCACCTTCTGCATCGTCGAGGACCTGGGCGAGGCAGCCCACCGGGTGTTGGGGGAGGACACGACCGCCCCCGCCGCGCCGGCCGCAGCCGCCCCGGAAGCGGGAGGGAAGGCATGAAGGGCCTCGCCGGGCGCCGCGGACGAGGGCTGCCGAAGGGAGCTCGGCTCGACTGCGTCGACAACACCGGCGCCAAGGTCGTGGAGATCATCTCGGTCCGGAACTGGCACGGCACCCACCGCCGCTACCCGCGCGCGGGGATTGCCGACCTCGTCATCGTCTCCGTCAAGAAGGGGACGCCCGAGATGCGCCGCCAGGTCCTCCACGCGGTCATCGTGCGGTCCCGCTCGCCCATCCACCGGCCGGACGGGATGCGGCTCCAATTCGAGGACAACGCCGCCGTCATCACGACCGAGACCGGCGAGCTGAAGGGGTCCCAGATCAAGGGCCCGGTGGCTAAGGAGGCCGCCGAACGATGGCCGCGGGTCGCCGCCGCCTCGTCCATCATCATCTAGGAGCGCCATGACGATCTCTCCGCACTCTCCTCGGCGCCAGCGCAAGGCGGTCTACGACGCCGACCTCTTCGAGCGTCGGCTCCGCATGACGGTCCCGCTGTCGCGCGAGCTCCGCTCCCGGTTCCACCGGCGCTCGGTCCCGCTCCGTAAGGGCGACACCGTGCGGGTGATGAAGGGGAGCTACGTCGGCCGCGAGGAGCGGGTCCAGAAGATCGACCGACGCGGCTACACGGTCACGCTCGACAACGTCACGCTGAAGAGCGGCGAGGAGAAGCTCAAACCGCTGCCGATCCGCACGAATCACCTCCTGGTCGTCCGCCTGAACCTGGCGGACGAATGGCGACGGGAGGCGCTCAAGGTGCGGCCCGAGGAGCTGACGCCCGAGGAGCGCGGGGAAGCCCCCGAGCCCGAGGCGGAGGCGGAGGAGGCCCTCCCCGCGCCGTCGGGCGAGCCGGAGACGAGGGCCGAGACCAAGGCAGAAGAGGCTCCTCGGGCCGACGAGCCCGGCGAGGCGGATGAGCCCGACGAGGCCGAGGAGAAACCCGAGCCGGTCGCCCCGAAGACTCCCGCGAAGCGCTCGGCCAAGCCGAAAACCAAACCCGCGCCCGAGAAGGAGGACGCCTCATGACGTTCCGGCTGAAGCGCGGTGCGGCCCCCCGCACCTGGACCATCCCCCGGAAGGGGACGAAGTGGGTGAAGCGCCCGGGTCCGGGCCCCCACCCCCAGCACCAGTCGGTCCCGCTCCAGATCGTCCTCCG
>JASHYQ010000074.1 GCA_030042955.1 Thermoplasmata archaeon | reverse complement strand
GTGCACGGTGGCATTGTTCCGCACGAGACGTTGGGTGAAGCGCGAGGTCCGGACGAACCAGGAGTCGATGGCCCGGTAGAGGAGCGGAGTATCGCACCGCCAGCAGAACGGGTAGGTGTGGCGGACCGTCTCGGAGCGGAAGAGAAGGCCCCGGTGCGCGAGATCCTGAAGGAGGAGGTGGTCCGCCGACTTGAACGTCTTTCCGCGGACCAGGGGGACGGCGTCGCCGAAGACGCCCCGGTTGTCCAGCGGGTCGAACACGCCGACCTTCTCGCGGGCCCCCACCCGTTGGTCGTCCGGCCCGAAGCTGGGCGCGACGTGGACGAACCCCGTCCCGTCCTCCGCCGTCACGAAATCGTCGAGCACGATCCGGTACCGGCCCGGACCGGGCCCCGCCGAGTCGAACGGAGGGGCGTAATTCCAGCCGGCGAGCGCCGAGCCGGGGAGGCGTTCCACGACCTCGGGCGCCTCCGGGAAGTACCGCGGCACCGCGACCGAGGCGAGGATGACGTCCTCCCCCGGGCGGATCCGCACGACGGAGTACTCGAGGTCGGCCCGTGCCGCGACCAGAAGGTTGGCCGGGAGCGTCCAGGGGGTGGTCGTCCACACCAGGAGCTCCCGGTGCGCATACGCCGGGTCGGTGAGCTGAAGGCGCAGCGTGATCGAGGGGTCGGTCGTGTCGCGGTACCCCTGGGCGACCTCGTGGGAGGCCAGCGGGGTCTCGCAGCGAGGGCAGTACGGAAGGACGTAGTGGCCCTTCTCGAGCAGGCCCCGGTCGAACAGCTGCTTGAGCGACCACCAGACGCTCTCCATGTAGGGCGGGTCCATCGTCTTGTAGGCGTGCTCGTAGTCGAGCCAGTAGCCGAGGCGGTAGCTCATCTCGCGCCAGACCTCGGCGACCGCGAGCGCGGAGGACCGGCACTCGTCGCAGAACCGGGCGACTCCGTAGGCCTCGATCTCCTTCTTCGATTTCAGACCGTGGCTCTTCTCGACCTCCACTTCGACCGGGAGCCCGTGACAGTCCCAGCCGGCCATCGAGCTGACGACCCGCTCACCGTTCATCCGGTGATAGCGCAGCGTGAGGTCCTTGAAGGTGCGACCGACGAGGTGGCCGAGGTGCGGAGGACCGTTCGCCGTCGGGGGCCCCTCGGTGAACCGGAACAGCGCGCCCTCGGCCGGGGGGGTCAGCGAGCGGGCGACGACGCCGGTGGCCTCCCAGTAGGCGGTGACGCGTTCCTGGATCGACCGGGACGACGGGGCCCCGGTCTCCGGCTCCTCGGGCGGCACGGGCGGCTCCGACGGTCCTCCGGATGATAAAGAGCGCCGCCGCCTCTCAGCGGGTCAGGCCGTGGGGGGGCGGGCTCCGGGACTCCGGCCCGACGCGGGCGGACGGATGCCGGCGGACGATCTTCCCTTCGAACTCCGTCACGTGGGCGTTCCGGCCGAGGAGGATCTCGGGAGCTCGGACGAACCGGACCTCCACGCCCTCGAGCTCGACCGAGTCCGCCTCGACCCGGAGGACCTCGACCGGCAGCTGACGTCCGAGGACCATCTCGATCGGGTTCGGGGGGCGGACGGCAAGGCGGACGGTCGCTGCGCGCACATTACCGAGCCGGCTCTTCCCCCGGAACCGGAGGTCCACTCGGTCCGCCTCGACATCGCCAGGGACCTCCAGTTCCCCTTCCGCGACGAACGAGTCGGCCCGGACGGAGGATGCGAGGAGCGCACCGTGTATCGTCAGGCTGCGGTCGACCTTGAGGTCGCCGAGGAGGTGGGTGACGCCGCGGAGCTCCGCCTCCCCCGCGTGCACCGGGCCCCGGGTGCGGAGGCTTCCGTCGGAGACCAGACGCCCTACGACCTCCATGGAACCTCCGAGGTCGAGCGTCCCGCCGGACCGGACGGTGTCCGCGGTGAAGGGTCCGCCGACCGACGTCATCCCGGAGAGCTTCGCCTCCCCCACGTCGACCTCGGCGAGGACCTTGACGGTCCCGTACGTCGACCAGCGAAGGGCGTGCACGTTGTCCCGGCGCGCCACCCCGCGGTCCCGGATCTCCCCGGACCTCGGGATCTTCGGGGCCGCGGCCGGAGGAGCGGTGGGTGGTTTGACCGGAGCTGCCGGGGGGACCGGAGCGGGGGGTGACGCGGGCGCCGGAGAAGGGGTGGCCGCCGTCATCGCTGGTTCACCGTGCCTGGGGGACCGAGAGGAGTCCAAGACGCTGGTGGTCGACCCGGATGCATCGATTCTCGAGCACGGTGATTCCCGCGGCGCGGGCCTTCGCCGCCGCCTCCGCGTGCTCGACCCCGAGCTGCATCCAGATCACCGGCTTCCCCCGCGCGAGCGCCTCGTCCACGACGGGAGGCACCTGCTCGGGGCGGCGGAAGATGTCGACGATGTCGACCCGGGTCTCGGAGGGAATGGCCGAGAGGGAGGGGTAGGAGCGCTCGCCGAGGACCTCCGGGACCATCGGGTTCACCGGGACGATCCGGTACCCCTTCTTCTGAAGGTACTCGGCCACCGTGTACGAGTCCCGCTCCGGCTTGTCCGAGAGGCCGACGACGGCGATGGTCCGGGCCGAGGAGAGGATGGCCCGCAACTGCTCGTCGGAGACGGTCATCGCCGGGGCACTCCGGTCCGTTACATGATGCTAACCCTCCGACCCGGTCGAAGGTACATCGCGAGCGGCCCCCTCGGAGGGCCCGGGTCCGTCGACCACGCCGGAATCCGCGTGACCCAGCTCGCTCCCGCGCTCCGTTTCTCTCCGAAGCGGCCGAGCCTGGTCGAGGCCGCACGGGAGACGATGAGAGACGACGGTTTTGGGTCCCCTTGTACGACCGGAACCCCGGCCAGTCCCTCCAGCTGAACGGGCACCCCAAAGGGTCGTGTTACCGCCCCAAGATCGTGCCGGGGGGTGGTGGCTCGGGTCGGCGCACCCAGAGGACCAGGGCGACGACCACGCCCACGAAGATGACCAGGTACCGGAGGCCGACCCCCGCGTCCTCGTTGATGAGGGTGAGGAAAGCGGAGGCGTCGTACACCCCGTGGAGCAGGGCGATCACCACGAGGTTCCCGCCCGAGGCTCGGAACGCGGCGGCAAACGCGAACCCGGTGAAGAAGAGCGTAGGGAAGATGAGAGGTGCGGCGACCCCGTAGGTGGTGCCGTAGTAGAGGTGCACCCCCGCGAACAGGACGCTGGTCCAGAGCGCGGGGACGAGCCACGAGCCCCGGCGAGCCATCCAGAACCCGAAGATCCATCCCCGAAAGATCGTCTCCTCGATGGCGCCGATCGCGAACGACAGCCCGACGAAGAACCAGGGCGCGCCCATCGCCTGCGTGAGGGCCGGGTTCTGGCGGGAGAGCAGGCTCAGGGCGGCGGGGTCCAGCGCCAGATAGACGACCGTGAGCACGATGGTGATCAGCAGGCTGAGGAGCTCCAGCGAACCGAACCAGGCTAGCCCCTGAACGGTCGCGACCTGCATCCGTTGGCGCCAGTGCTCGAGCGGGCCAGTACCGACCAGGGCGAGGAAGGAGACGACTGGGATCCCGTAGACGACCAGGAGGTCCCCGACCAGGGACCGGTAGACGGGAAGGAGGGCCGGGACGAGTTCGGGGAGGAAGTACTGGCTGGCGATCACGAATACCGTGACCGTGACGGCGAGCGCGTACCGTCCGACGGAGGGGCCGCTCGGGGGCGGTGAGCCGGACGTCTCCCACATCGACGCTCGACTCCTACGCGCTCGCCTCGGAGCGCTCGGCGACCTGCAGGCAGGCGATCAGGTCCTCGAGCGTGGCCCGGGCGCTCCGTGCGGAGGGGGCCCGCGTACGGATCACCAAGGTAGCTCCCTCCACGGTCAAGGTCACGAAGTCCGGGGTGTCGGCGGCAAGCGCGCGCCGGAGACGGTCGGCGGCCTCGGGCGACGCGTAGGTCCTCCGGGCGAGGACCATTACTTCGATGCCTTCGCCTTCTTCGGAGCGCTCGGGGATGTCCCTCCCCCCTGCTTCGGCTGGGCCCCCGGTCCCCGACTGAGCGCGTCCGGGACCATCGGCGCGGTGCCCGTCCGGCGCATGACCTCCGCGTCCGCCGCCTCCTTGAGATAAACCCGAACGGAGGGCCAGATGGTGTCGTCGTTCCGCTGCTTGCTCTCGAAGTTGTGCTCGCCCAGGAATCGGGTGTAGGCCGCCCGCCCCGCGACGTCCCACTTTCCGTTGAGCCGCCCGTTGTAGTACCCGAGGACGGCGAGGTC
>JASHYQ010000073.1 GCA_030042955.1 Thermoplasmata archaeon | reverse complement strand
TACTGGCGCTGCGATGTCGCGACGGCCCCCTCCGTGTCGGCGAGGGACGACCTCGTCGAGAGCGTCCGCAAGCCGTTCCGTCGGTCCGTCGAGGTCGTCCCTAACGGGATCGACCTCGACCGGTTCGTTCCCCACCTCGCGGCCCCCGACTGGCGCGCCCGGTGCGGACTGGAGTCAGGCCCGCTCGCGACCTACCTCGGCCGGCTCACGGTCGACAAGGGGGTCCATCGGTTCCTCGACGCCGTCGCCGAGGCCTCCTCCGAGACCCCGCTGGTCGCGGTCGTGGGGGGCCTAGGACCAGAGGAGGCGCGGGTGCGGGAACGACTGCGCGACGACCCACGGCTGCGCGGGATCGTGCGGTACATCGGCCACGTCGCCGAGGAAGAGAAGCCGGCCCTGCTCGGGCAGAGCGACCTTTTCGTGCTGCCGTCGACCAGCGACACGTCGAGCATCGCGCTCCTCGAGGCCATGGCCTGCGGCGCCGCGGTCATCGGGCCGGCCGAGGGGGGCGCCTCCGAGCTGGTCCAGGACGGCGTGACGGGTCGCCAGGTCCCGGTGCGGGAGCCCGGCGCCCTCGCCCGGACCCTCGTGGACCTCCTGCGGGACCCGGCCACCCGACACCGGATCGCGCAGCGCGGACAGGAGTACGTCCGGACGGAGGCCTCGCTCGAGACGATGGCCCGCCGTTTTATCTCCCTCTACGAGCATCTTATCGAGACGCGGAGGTCCGGTGGCGGTCGTTCCCCTTCCTGAGCTGCAGCGCCTCGCCCAGAACCTGGCGAACGAGCGGCACGACTCCTTCTCGGAGCGAGCGCTCTCGCGGGCCTACGAGGAGTACCTTGCACGGCGCCGCACCCCCATTGCGCCCTTCCGCCTGCGGGTCGGCAAGAAGGAGTACGCCACCTTCTACGACCTCCTCGCCGACCCGAAGCTGCCGGTCGCTCCGGTCGAGATGTGGCTCGACCCGCCGGCCCCCGCTGGGGCGGCTTGGGAGTTCCTGCGGCCCTTCGAGCGGATGACGGTCGACGAGGAAGGGATCGGGGAGATCTACCCCGGAGGCAAAACGGCCCCGGTGCGGACGGTCGAGCGGTTCCTCCTGCGCGAGCATTACCTTCCCCGGAGCCGAGCCGAGGAAGACCGGGCGGCGGCGGGAGGCGCCCGAATCACACTCCCGACCTTCCTGGATAGCCTGAAAGGAGGCATGCAAGTCTGCCGGAGCCGGGGGCTGCTTCCGTTCTGTGTCGCGGTCCTCTCGTACTATCCCGACGAACGCGTCGCCTACGAGCTCGACCTCGTCCGCTCCCTCCTCCTCGCGGACCCTCGAGCCGGGCGCCTTCCCGCGCAGCGGTACGTTCGACGCTCGGCCCGCCTGAGCTGGCACGTCGACCAGGTGGTCGGACAGGGCGAGATGCCGCTGCTGGCCTCGCGAGTCCTTCAGGTGCTCGTCGAATCCCCCGGCCTGACCGCGGTCGAGGTCGCCCACGTCTTTGGCGGGGTCCGGGAGCTGATGGACTCGGCGCTCCAAGGCCTGGCCGCCCGGGGACTCGTCACGTTCGACCGACGGACCGGGGTGTACCGCCCTCGCCTCGACGCCTTCGCCCCCGCATCCACGCCCTCGGAGAGCCGTGCCCCCGAGCCGCCGGTTCAAGGCGCCAACCCGGCCCTTCGGACCAGCGTGCAGGAGCTGCTCGCCGCGGCCGACGCTCGCGCGGCCTGTCCGCTCTGTGGGTCCCCGCTCCCTCCGGGCCACCAGGGGATCCTCTGCGAGAAATGCCAGGCCGTGGTCAGCGCGGCGTAAGGCGCACGGGCCTGTCGGGAGTCTCCGCCGGAGGCGGCCGTCGCCCCCGGCCTTTGAACCCGAGTTAGCTGGCTTAGAAGGCCAGTGCTTCGTCCGGGCTAAGCTACAGGCCCGCGCGGTCTCCGACGCCGGTTGTCCCCCTTAACCCTTCTCTCGCTCGGGCGGCGGGGCGAGGCCCCGGCGGAGGCGACGAGATGGGCGAGGCGTACCGGTTCCGGAACGTGCCCCGCGACGGTCGTCCGGCGTACGAGCAACGCCGCCTCCTCGCGCCGGCAGCCGACCGCGGCCACGAGCAGCGGAAGCTCGGGGTACGGTAGACGGAACAGCCGGTGGGCCCGAAGACGCCGCCAGCGGCTCGCTGAGTCCTTGGGGAACCACTTGCGGAGCGCGGCGTGGATCGCCGCAAAGTCCGGCGCGTGCCGGGTCACCGCGACGACCGGCACGCGTAGGTCCGCATGAAGCCGGTCGAGGTCGATCACGTTGAACCCGCCGACGACCGCTCCGTCCAGGAGGACGGCTCGCACGCTCTCGAGGCCTCCCGTCCCCCGGATGAGTCGGGCGATCTCGGAGGCCGCATCGTCCCCGTCGACCCGCACGCGACCGAGCCGTACCGACTCGACCCGGGAGGGCACGGCCATCGAGACCGCCGCGACCGGGGCCCACGTATCCTCCCGGTGGAACGCGCCGTCGTCCACCCCGACCACATGGAAGTGGGGCTTCCCGAGGGTGCGCCGCAAGGCTAAGACCTCGGAGCGGCTCGGTCGCCCCCGATGGTCGGCCCCGAAGTGACGGTCCGCTGCCCGGCGTGCGGTACCCCGCTCCACGCTGTCCTCGCGCCGTCGCCGCCGACCCAGTGGTTTTCGTGCTCTCACTGCCATGCCCCCGTCCCGGTGGTCGTCCCGCGGGACCCGCCGCCGCTCTACAGCTGGGAGGTCGTGCCGGGACTTTACCCCGCGCTCCCCCCTCCGCGGGTCCCCCGATGGCGCGCCCGTCGGCTGGCCGCCGGCTCCCTCCTCGGGGTGGTGGTTGTCGCCGCCGTCCTGGCCGGCCTCTTCGGGTACTATGCGTTCCTCGCACCGGCCCCGGGGAGCTTCGACGCGAACGGGGTCGTGTATCTGAGCCACCCCTCCGGTGGGGCTACGCCGGGACCGGGCGTCACGGTGCTCGTGACGCCGGAATCCGGGGCACCGGTCCAGACCGTGACCGGTCCCGGTGGGTCGTTCGCGGTCTCCGGGCTGCCGACCGGCGGGCTCACTTTCCAGTTCACGACGCACGGCTACTCCACCGTACTCGTCTACGCGTTCGTCTCGACCCTTTATTCGTCGGGCGCGACGGGCATCCAGGTCACGATGAGCGTCGGGGCAGCGGACAACAACTCGTCGGTCTCCCTCACACCGTTCTCGGACCTCGAGCAGTTCGTCGCATCGATCGGGGCGGGGGTCGTGCTCCTCGGGTTCGTGGCGGTCATCGCCGCGGTCGCCGCGATCCTCACCATCCGCTCCGACCAGCCGGCGGCCGGGGTCGTGGGTGGCGGGGCGGGACTGCTCGCACCGGTCGCGCTCGTGGTCCTCTCCCTGGCGGGCCCGTTCCCCTGGCTGGTCGCCGGTTCGGCGGCCCTTGCGCTGTTGGGAGGCTTCGCCCTCTCCATCCGGGCGATCCAGATGGCTCAGACCGGGCCCGCGGCCTCCTAGCGGCGCTCGACGGGGACTTCGACGTCGAGGAGCGCGAGGGAGATTCCATGGACTCCCGGGTGCGGGTCGGATGCTCGTCGTGGACCTCGGACGCCTGGTGGGGCCGGGTCTATCCCAGGGGGCTAGCGGACGGGGAGCGGCTCTCCGTCTACGCCCGCCTCTTCGACACCGTCGAGGTCGACGCGACCTACTACCGGAGCCCGACCCGGGCCCTCGTCGAGGGGTGGCGTCGCAAGACCCCGGACCCCTTCCTGTTCACGCTCAAGTTTCCTCGCGACCTCCTCGACCCGAAGAGCCCGGTCGACCCCCCGGCGGTCGACGGGTTCCTGGGGAGCGCCCGGGCGCTCGGCCCTAAGCTCGGACCGATCCTTCTCCAGTTCCCTCCCTGGGTCCGACCGGGGCGAGCCACGACGTTCCTCACCTCCCTCCTCGACGCCCTCGACCCGTCCCTTCGCTATGCGGTCGAGCTGCGGGATGCGGGCTGGTATCAGGGGGAGGTCTGGGTCGGACTCCGACGGATGCTCGCCGACCGGAGGGTCGCGCTCGCCTGGTCGTACCTCACCTATCTCGACATTCCGCCCGAGCTGACGTCGGACTTCGTCTACCTCCGGTTCATCGGCGACCACACGACCGTGCCGGCGGAACAGCACGGGGAGGTCCGGGTCGACCGGAGCACGGAGACCCGGCGCTGGGCCGAGCGGCTCCGGCAACGCCAGGACGCCCTCCAGGCGTCGTTCGTCTTCTTCAACAACCACTACGCAGGGTTCGCGCCGGCGTCCGTGAACGAGTTCCGGGTCGCGATGGGGCTCGAGCCGGTGGACATCGGACGGTACGCCCGAGGTGCCCAACGTCTCGAGGACGCGGTGGGGCCGGAGCCCCCCTAGCTGCGTTCGCGCGGGCTCGGGGTCGTCGGGCGACCGGTCTCGGGGATCGGCCGCCGGGAACGGTACCCTCCGTCGAGACGGTGGTAGAACCCGACCTCCGCCTCGCCGAGGCGCCAGCAGAGGAAGACGACCTCGCCGTCGACGAGTCCGTAGAAGTCGACCAGTCCCCCGGGAAGGTCCTTCACTTCGATCCCGTCCCGCTGGAGAGCGCCGACGGCCTCCTCGAGCCGGTGGGTGAGGTGCTGCCACTCCGAGTCGAGCTGGGCCTTGCGCTCGTGGTCGACGTGGTCGGACGCATCGACCTCCTTCCCCCAGAACGCCGTGAGCCGGTCGACCTCGGTCTGCACCTCGCTGAGGCGGAGGGCCCACGTCCGGAGCCGAGGCAACAGCTCGGCCAGCTGGGCCAACCGGCGGTTGGCTTCCGGGACGGTCCACAGACGAGCTGGGTGGGGGAGCTCGGGCTCCGGGTCGCTTGCCGGGTTGACCATCTGCTAAGGGAAAGAGCGCGACGAGTATTTACGCGGGTGATGGGCCCCGGGTAAGCGGCCGGGCCCCGCTACAGGAGGTGGAGCTCCCGACCGGCCTTCTCAAACGCGGAGATCGCGAACGTGACGTCGTCGGCCGTGAGCGCCGCGTTCATGATCGTCCGGATCCGGGCCTGGTCCTTCGCCACCATCGGAAAGACGATCGGGAGGGCGAAGACCCCGAGCTCGAACAGCCGCTGGCTGAGCCGTTTCGCGAGCCCACTCTCCCCGACCATGATCGGCGTGATGGGGGTCTCGCTCTTCCCCGTCCGGAACCCGAGGTCCTTCATCGCCTTCTTGAACCGTCGGGTGTGCTCCCAGAGGCGCGTCACGTGCTCCGGCTCGCTCTCGAGCACGTCGATCGCGGCCAGGCACGCCGCGGCGACCGGCGGCGGGTGCGAGCCGCTCAGCAGCCAGGTACGCGAGCGGTTGTACGCGAAGTCGACGAGGGAGCGCGACCCCGAGATGTGGCCACCGACGACCCCGAACGCCTTCGAGAACGTCCCCATCTCCACGTGGACCTGGTCGCGTCGGAGGCTGAAGTGGGAGACGATCCCCCGACCCCCGGCCCCGAGGACCCCTTCGCCGTGCGCGTCGTCAACGTAGACCATCGCACCGTGCTCTCCCGCGACGGCGGCGATCCGGTCGAGCGGCGCGATGTCCCCGTCCATCGAGAAAACCCCGTCCGTGATCACGAGGATGCGCCGGTACGCCGGAGCGTGCGCCTCCGCGGTCCCGAGGACCTTCCGGAGGTCGTCGACGTCCGTGTGGTGGTAGACGGCCCGCTCCGCCCGCGACAGCCGGACCCCGTCGATGATGCTTCCGTGGTTCAGCTCGTCGCTCACGATGAGGTCCCCTTCGCCGGCGAGCTGCGGGATGAGGCCCGAGTTGGCGGCGAAGCCGCTCTGGTAGACGAGCGAGGCCTCGGCTCCCTTGAACTTGGCCAGACGGTGCTCGAGCTCGACGTGGAGGTCCATGTTCCCGGCGATGGGCCGGACGGAGCCGGAGCCGACGCCGTGCGTCTCCACCGCCCGGGTCGCGGCAGCCTTGAGGCGGGGATGGTTGCTCAGCCCGAGGTAGTTGTTCGAGCAGAACATCAACACCCTCTTCCCATCGATCTGGCACCACGGGGCGCTCGGGCCCTCGAGGACCCGTAGCTTCCAGTCGAGCTCCTGACGGACGAGGTCCGCGTACTCCTGGCCGAGGAAGGAGACCGGGTCGCGCATCCTACCACCTCGGCTCGAGGGAGATCTTCGCCGCCTGCATCGACTGGATGATCTCCATGGCGCGCGGAAGGTCGCGGATCGGCATCCGGTGGGTGATGATCATCCCCATCTTCTCCTTCAGCTCCGGCCGCGCCAGGAGGCTCTTCACCTGGAACCAGGTCGTGAACATCCGTCGCCCGAAGATCCCGAAGACCCGGGC
>JASHYQ010000072.1 GCA_030042955.1 Thermoplasmata archaeon | reverse complement strand
ACCGCCGGGCGTTCTCGGCGAGCACGCGGGCGGCGATCGGGTGGGCCTCGGTGAGCAGCAGCGAGCCAAACCCCTCGCCTTCGTGAAGGAGGCGGAGGCCCCGGACGCCCGTGGCAGCGAGCATCTCCCATCCCGAGGCCGACGCGGGCGGGAACCGAGCCCGGACGAACGCAACCCCGAGGTCACGGTCCCCGGCCATCGCGGGGTTGTAGAAGACTGGGGCGCGCGGGCGAGGTCCCCGGCCGGAGGGGACCGCCGGGAGGTAGAGCTCGGTCCCGCCTTCGCGTCCGAGGGTCAGTGCGCCCGCCCGGTGATCAGATGGACGATCTTGAACGCCAGCAGGTTCTTGTTGATCGGCGTGACCTCGAGGAGCCGTAGTTCATCCCTCCGCCGGATATCCTGAAGGAGCGGGTTGCGGGACTTCTTGTGGAGGGTCATGATGATCGACTTCTTGGCGTCCAGGGTTGCGACGACCGCCTGGGTGAACAGGTCGCTCTCGACCTCCATCTTGCCGACCTCGTCGATGACGATGACGTCGGCAGACTCCCGTGCCTCCGCGAGCGCGCGGATCCCGAGGCCCTCCAGGGCCGTCAGGTTCACGCCGTAGCGACCGGAACGGACCCTCGACTTGAGCGATTCGTGAGCGAAGACCTCGTGTTCCTTCGTCATCCAGTCGGTGATCTGGAAGCCGGTGCGGCGCTGCTTCTCGACGATCGGCTCCGTGACCATCCCGCCGACGTTCACGCCCTCCTCTTCGAGGAGGTGGATGATGCGCAAGAGGGTCTGGGTCTTTCCGGAGCCGGGGAGACCAGTTATCCCGATCTTCACCGGTGCCGATAAGCGGCGGGCCATTGACAAGAACTCCGAGGGCGACCTCATCTAGGGCCCGAGCGAATAAGAAACCATGCCGACCGTGCCTCACACTCGCACTCGGCCGTTTCCCACCGGGCCGTCGGGCTCCCCTGACGGCCCGGTCTACCCTCCTCGCGCGGACACGTACCTCCTGCTCCCGTTCGCCCTCGTCGGCGCCGGCTCCTCGTTCCTCGAGGTGGGCACGGGTGGGGGGGCGATCGCGCTCGCCGCCGCGCGGCGGGGAGCTCGCGTCGTGGCGACCGACCTCAACCTCCACGCCCTCCGCGCCCTGACCCAGGAAGCTCGCCGAGAGCGCCTCTCTCTCGAGGTCGTCCGGACCGACCTCGCCCGGGGCCTGGGCCGGTTCGACCGCACGGTGTTCAACCCTCCTTACCTCCCGACCCGGCCCGAGGAGCGGGACCCCGACCGGTGGCACAACCTCGCGCTGGACGGGGGACCCGACGGGACGCGCGTGACGGCGCGGTGGGTCTCGGAGCTGGCGAACCATCTCGCTCCCGATGGCGAGGGGTTCCTCCTGACGTCGACGCTGCAATCGCCGGCCGCGGTGGAGGCGATGTGGGCCTCCTGGCGCGCTCGCGGAGGGACGGTCGACCGGGTCGCCTCGCACCAGCTCGAAGGGGAGCGACTCGAGGTCTGGTGCCTGGTCCACCGCTCGGCGAAGAGGGGCCGGGCCTAGGCGCGCGCCGCGGCGTGGTCGAGGACCGCGCCGAAGAAGGTGCGTCCGTCCCCGAACCCTTCCGGTCCACCGGTGCGCGTCCAGTCGGGGGCTTGCGCCCGGAAGAACGAACGCTCGGGGTGGGGCATGAGTCCGAACACGTTCCCCTCGGGGTTCGTGAGCCCCGCCACGTCCCCCTCCGACCCATTCGGGTTCCACGGGTACACCGGAGGTCCGCCGTCCGGGGCGACCCATCGAAAGAGGATCTGGCCGCTCGCCTCGAGCTCGCGCAGCCGGGTGGGGGCGTCCCCTCCGAGTACCAGCTTGCCTTCCCCGTGCGCCGACGGGAACAGGAACCGCGCGCCCTTCTCAAGGTGGGCGAGCGAGCCGAACACGCCTCCCTGCCAGGCCACGAAGGTGGGACGGCACTCGAACCGGCCCGAGTCGTTCGTCATCAGCACGGCGTCCGGTCGACGGAGACGGCCGCCGGGCGCTCCGGGCAGCAGCCCGAGCTCGGTCAGTACCTGGAAGCCGTTGCAGATTCCCGCGACGATGCGGCCCTCCCGGACGAACTCCTCGAGCTGAGGGCCGATGGACGCCCGGACCCGCGCCGCGAAGATCGCTCCCGCCCGCACGTAGTCGCCCGAGGAGAACCCCCCGGGCACGAAGAGGGCGGCGTAGTCGGAGAGCCGGCGACGTTCGGCGGGGCTCACATCCCGTCCCTCGAACTGCTTCAGGTGGACGATCTCGGCGCTCGCCCCGAGTTGCTGCAGGGCGACCCGGAGCTCCTCGTCGCAGTTCGTTCCCTCGATGGAAAGGATCGCCACCCGGAGGTCCCGATAGGCCACGCCGGGCAAGGGAGGCGGGAGCCTTAACCGTTCCCGGCGAGCGGCCCGCCTCCGGGTCCGAGGGGAGGGAGGAGCCAGTGCGCCTGGAGCGACTCCCCGGGATGCACCGACCGTCGCCCGGGCGGCAGGACCGCGAATCCCCGAGCACCGACCATGCTCGAGATCGAGGACGACCCGTGGTAGGCCGAGTAGGCTCGTCCGTGGCGGAGGGTCAACGGGATGACGGTGGCGAGCTCGGGGGTGGGCGCCAGGACCCCCCGGCCGAGCCGAACGGGAGCATCGACCCACGCCGGGCCGGGTCGTCGACCGATCTTCCGGACGACCGGGAGCACGATCCAGTAGCTGTTGGCGAGGCACGAGGAGGGATGGCCAGGGAGTCCGATCACGAGCTTCCTCCCGGCGACCGCGGCAAGGGTCGGCTTGCCGGGCCGGACCGCGATCCCGTGGAAGAGGAGGCGGCCGAGCCGGGGTAGAACGCGCGGCAGATGGTCCCGCTCTCCAACCGAGCTCCCACCCGTAGCGAGGACCACGTCGGAGGTCGGCAGTGCCGCGCGCAGAGCCGCCTCGATCTGACGGGGGTCGTCCGGAACGGGAGGGAAGACGCGAGGGGTCCCGCCGGCGGCCGAGACGACCGCCGAGAGCGTCACGTTGTTGCTTTCGTAGATCGACCCGGGGCGTGGGCGTGCGCCCGGGACGAGGAGTTCGTTGCCGTTCGGGATGATGGAGACGACCGGCCGGGCGTAGCACCGGACGGTAGCAAAGCCGCACGCCGCGAGCGCGCCCATGGCGGCAGGGGTCAGCTCTTCGCCCGCCGCGACGAGCGAGGTTCCCCTCGGAAAGTCATCCCCCGGGGGGGCCATCCGGTCCCCGACCCGCACCGGGTGCGGCACGTCGACCCACGGACCAGTCCGCTCGACGTCCTCGAAGATGATCACGCCGTCCGCGCCGCGAGGCATCGCGGCCCCCGTGGCGACGGCGACCGCTTCGCCGGCGCACAGCGGACGGGGGAAACGTCCCTCGGCGAACACCTCCCCCACGACCCGGAGTCGGACCGCTCGGGACCGACGGGCGGAGCGCGTATCGGCGCTCCGGACCGCGTAGCCGTCCCAGGTCGCGCGGGTGAAGGAGGGGACATCCCGAGGGGCGGAGACCGCCCGAGCCGCGACCCGGCCGAACGCTTCCGTGACCGGGACCTGCTCGGTCCGGCTGAGGGGGCGGGCGGCGACCAGCATCCGGCGTTGCGCCTCCTCCATCGGGAGCAGCTCTCCGAAGGCATGCATCTCCATCCGGCCGTCCTCCTATCGCTGGCCCTCGATCCACCGAGCCGCGGCCCGGGCCCCGGCGTCCAGGCAGGCGCGCAGGGGCGCTCCTTCGAACCAACCGGCGTAGAACCCTCCGCGGAACGCGTCGCCCGCGCCGACGACCGTTCGACGGCGACGGGGGCGGCGGGCTGGAGCGCGCACGCTGCCGTTCCGCGAGAAGGCGGTCACTCCCCGCGACCCCTCGGTTCGGACCACTAAGGGAACAAGGTCGAGCAGGTCTTTCGGATGCCGGAACTTGAGCAGGTCGACCGCCCGGGCCACCTCGGAGCGGTTCCCGAAGAAGAGCTCCGACCCCTCGAGGAGTTCTCGGAGGTCCCGCCTGTCCCAACGGTAGTGGATCTCCTGTGCCGGGTCGGCGGCCACGTGCAGGCCGTGCGCTCGGGCGTGTTCCAGGAGGCGGAGGTGGACCCTCGGTGGGCCCGTGGTGACGTGAAGCCAAGAGTACGAGTCGAGGCCGGGGGGCGGACGGAACGCTCGGAGGGGTCGGTCCCCCATCGCGCCCTGGTCGATCAGCGTCCGCTGATGCCCGCGGCCGTCCTCCAGGATGAAGCAGGTCGGGGTCGGTTGGCCGCGAACGTGCTCGACCCCTCGGAGGTCGATCCGGGCGCGCCGGAGAGGGGACTCCAGCTGGGCGGTGAACCCCTCGCCGACGCGGGCGAACAGCCCGCATGCCACCCCGTACCGGCTCGCTGTCAGGGCGACGTTGGCCGCGGTACCCCCGAGCTCGGAGCGGTCCGCGAGGACCGGCACCGTGCGGTCCTCCTCAGGGAAGGCCGGGACCCGAAGGAACCGGTCCACGTTGATGTGGCCGGCCACGAGGAGGTCACGGGGCCGGTCGCGCGTCGGATCCTCCATCGCGGCAGGCGGGAGGAGCCGCCGGGGGGCATAGCGATTCGGGCTGGTCCGCGGGCTTGCCCTTAAGCGGCGGGCGCCCTCTCACGCCCAGACCGATGCTCGTTGAAGGGGCCATCCTGGACCGGGACGGTCCCCGCCCGGCGGCGGTCCGTCTCCGAGGCGGAGCTGTCGTCGAAGTGGGGCAGCGAGGGACCCTTCGCCCCCACCCGGACGAGCACAAGGTCCGGGGGATCGTGGTTCCCGCGCCGGTGAACTCGCACACCCACCTTGGAGACGCCGTCTCGGTGCGCGAGCCGCCCGACGGGCCGGTCGAGGACCTGGTCGCCGCCCCCCACGGGTACAAATTCCGCCTGCTCGCGAGCAGCACCCGGGCGGCGAAGGTGAAGGCGATCCGCGCGGCGCTCTCCCGGATGAACGAGGAGGGCACCGGGACCGTGGTCGATTTCCGGGAGGAGGGTCTCGACGGAGTACGCCTCCTTCGGTACGCCGCCCGCGGCCAGCCCGTTCGCGTCGTCATCCTGGGACGCCCGGTCGCCCGACCCATCGACCCGGCCGAGCTGAGCGGCATCCTCGCGGAGTCGGACGGGATTGGGCTATCGAGCGCGCGGGACGAGACCGCCACCGCACGGAGGACGGTGGGGCGGGCCTGTCGGGCTGCGGGCAAACACTTCGCCCTGCATGCGAGCGAGGCGGTCCGCGAGCGACCCGAGACGTTTCTCGACCCGAAACCGGACCTGTTGGTCCACCTCGCGAAGGCCACCGAGGAGGATCTCCTGGAGGTCGCGGCCGACCGGGTGACGGTCGCGGTCTGCCCTCGCTCGAACGCCCTCTTCGCCCGTCAGCCGAACCTCGCCGGGATGGAGCGGGCCGGCGTCTCTCTCCTTGTCGGGACGGACAACGCGATGTTCCAGGCTCCCTCCGTCTGGCGCGAGCTCGAGTTCGCGTACGTCGCGACCCGCCTCAAGGGACGGCCGGTCTCGGCCGGCTACCTCGCCCGAGCCGCACTGGTGGAGCCGTACCGCTGGCTGGGGATCCCCGAGGCCTCGTCGATCTCGGTCGGTGCCCCGTGCCGGCCGCTGGTCCTGCGGCTGCCGCCGGACGACCCGGAGTACCAGGTCGTGACGCGGACCACCGAACATCTTATCCTCCGCTCGGCTCGCCCTCGCGTCGCGGGTCGATTCCCATGAAGCACGACGAGCTGTACGCCTTGCTCCGACGTCGGGGGGTCCTCTGGCCCTCCGCCGAGATCTACGGAGGTGTCCAGGGGTTGTACGACTACGGCCCCCTCGGCACCGCGCTCAAGCGCCGCCTGGAGGAGGCGTGGGCCGCCTGGTTCGTCGGCCTCTCGCACGACTACTACCTGATCGACCCTGCCGAGATCCTCCCCGAGCCCGTGGTCCGGGCGTCCGGTCACCTCGAGAACTTCACCGACCCCGAGGTCACCTGCGAGTCGTGTCACGCGGCGTTCCGCGCCGACACGATTCTCGAGAAGGTCCGTCCCGAGGGGGTTGACGGGATGACCCCCGCGCAGATCGGGGAGGTCGTCCGGGCCAACCAGGTGAAATGCCCGAGCTGCGGCTCGGTCGAGCTGAGCGTCCCCGTCCCGTTCAACATGATGTTCGGCATGGACTTCGGGGTCACCGGCAAGGAGCGCGTGTACCTGCGGCCCGAGACCGCGCAGGGAAGCTACCTCTCGTTCGCCCGCATGTGGGACGTCGGCCGCCACGCCCTGCCCCTCGGGATCGCGGTCATCGGCAAGGCCTACCGGAACGAGATCGCGCCGCGTCAGGTGCTGTTCCGGATGCGCGCCTTCACGCAGGCCGAGCTCCAGGTCTTCTTCGACCCGGCCGGGTTCCCGCTCCCGTTCGACCAGGTACGCACGGAGGTGCTCCCGGTCCTTCGGGTCGCGCGCCGGCAGAACGGGGAGGAGACCCCGGAGCTCGTGTCGGCGGACGAGCTCGTCCGGACCGGGGGACTTCCGGAGTTCTACGTGTACCACCTCGTCCACACCTTCCGCTTCTTCCGGGACGTGCTCGGGTACCCCTCCGAGCGGATCCGCCTGTTCGAGAAGTCCGACGCCGAGCGGGCCTTCTACAACAAGCTCCAGTTCGATGTCGAGGTCCACCTCGAGAGCCTCGGCGGCTACAAGGAGCTCGGGGCGGTGCACTACCGGGGGGACTACGACCTCTCCCGGCACAGCCAGGGCTCCGGGAAGGACCTCTCGGTCCACCCGACCGGGCGCTCTCCCCTGCTCCCGCATGTCCTCGAGCTGACGTTCGGCGTCGACCGGAACCTCTGGGGCCTCGCCGACCTCCACCTCGTCAAGGAGGGCGAGCGGACGCTCTGGAAGCTCCCCGCCTTCCTCGCCCCGGTGGCGGTGGGGGTGTTCCCCTTGATCGCGAGGGACCACGCCCCCTTTGCCCTCCAGCTGGTGGACGACTTGGCCCGGGCCGGTATCTCGGCTCAGTACGACGAGAGCAGCTCGATCGGGAAGCGATACGCCCGGATGGACGAGGCGGGGGCGCCGTTCTGCGTGACCGTCGATGGCGAGACGATGGCTGCGGGACCGACCCAGGGAACGGTCACTCTTCGCGCACGGGACTCTCGGAGCCAGGAACGGGTCGCGGCCTCCGAGGTCGCGGGCCGCATCTACCCCTCGCTCCGGCCCCCCCGACCTCGCCGCTCCTGAGCCCCGGAGGGGAGGCAGGAATCCCGCTACGCGGGCTCGCGGGGAATCAACCCCCGTTCGCGCAAGTGCTGCAGCACCCGCCGGGTCGCGTCGTCCACCGAGGTAACCGAGGTGTCCACCGTCAGCTCCGGGTTGAGCGGCTCTTCGAACGGGTCGTCCACGCCCGTCATGTGAGGCACCGTCCCTTCGGCGCTCCGACGGTAGATTCCCTTTGGGTCCCGTTGCCGGCAGACCTCGATCGGACACGTGAGCCAAACCTCCTCGAAGCGCGGCCCGACTTCGGAGCGGGCCGCCTGTCGAGAGGTCTCGTACGGCGTGATCATTGCGACCATCGCCGCGACCCCGTTGCGGGCCAGGAGATGGGCCACGTAGCTCACCCGCCGGGCGTGCACTTCCCGGTCTCGTCGGGTAAACCCGAGTTCGGGAGAGAAGACGTGCCGCAGCTCGTCCCCGTCCAGCACCTCGACCTTCCACCCGCGCGACCGAAGCTGGGCGGCCACCGACCGGGAGAGCGTGGTCTTTCCCGCCCCCGCCAGTCCCTCGAACCACACGACGAAGCCGTCCGGGCCGGCGGGAGCCGATCGATTCATCTCTCCCGCACCTTCGTCCGGCCGAAATACGTTTGCCGGGGGGGACCTTCCTGGCCCCTCTCGGGTTATCCGGCTCCCCGCGGGGAACCGCATCTTTGGACCCTCGGGATATGCGAGTTTTGCGCGTCCGCAGGCGTGGCGTGCGCAATTGGCATCGGTTAATATCCTGCCCTTTGTCGGAGGCGCCGCATGAGCGCTCCCACGTCGAACCCAAGCGACCCCACGGCCGCATCCACCCCGAACCAATCGCCCCCGACGGTCCGGCGAAAGCGAAGCTCGGCGGTCCTCGTCGCCGTCGTCCTCGTCGTCATCGTAGTGGTGGCCGCGCTCGCCGTGGGCTACGAACAAGGTTGGTTCGGCGCGAAGAAGTCGGCTACGGTCGGATGCCCGACCGGTACCACCTTGCAGGGTAACGGGGCCCAGTTCGTCGAGCCGCTCATGAGCCAGTGGGAGCCCGCCTACGCGGCGACCTCTGGCAACCAGGTCAACTATCCCGCGGACGGGTCCGGAACCGGGCTGACCGACTTCACCTCGACCACGGTGGATTTCGCGATCACCGACGAGCCCCTCGATGCCCAGCAGACCAGCTCTCTCCCATCCCCAGCGCTGACCTTGCCGATCGTCGGGGGAGCGCTCGCCATCATCTACAACCTGCCGGGCGTCAGCAAGCAACTCAACCTGAACGGCACGCTGATCGCCGACATCTACCTCGGCACCATCACGAACTGGAACTCTACCCTGATCCAGGCGGCCAACCCCGGCGTCAATCTCCCTGACCAGACGATCTACACGGTCCACCGTTCAGACCCGGCCGGCACGACGTATGTCCTGACGAACCTCCTGTCCGACGACAGCGCCGCGTGGAACACGACGGTAGGCCAGGGAATCTCGCCCTCGTGGCCATCCGCGCCGAAGCAGATCGCGGAGAAGGGGAACACCGCGGTCCTGACCGAGGTAGAGACGACGTCGTATACCATCGGCTACAGCGACCTCACCGACGTCCTGGACGCGAAGACCCCGCCCTCCTACGCCGCGATCGAAAATCCGGCGGGCAATTGGGTCTCCCCGACGATCGCCGACACGGCCTCGGCAATCCAGGACAAGCTAGCCACGATCACTCTCCCGAGCTCCTCCGGGAGCTGGTTCGACGTGAGCCTCGTGAACGCGAAGGGCACCACGGACTATCCGCTGGCGACGTTCGTCTTCCTCTTCGTCTACCAGGCGCTCGACAAGGGGTTCGCTCCGTCGTCAGCCAAAGCCCAGGTGATCGTCCAGTGGCTGACCTGGATCATCTCCCCGACCGCTCAGGCCTACTCGGACAACACCACGCTCACGTCGCCGCTCTACTACGTGCCCCTGCCGAGCGCGGCGGTGACGGATGACCAGTCAGGGATTCAGTCGCTGACTTTTAATGGGGCGGCGGTCCCCGCATGTAGCTGAGGCGAGGACAACGGGTCGGGCAACGGTGGCCGCTCCGGGGCCCGGAAGCAGCCTCCGGCGCCTGCGCTGGCTGCGGCGCCTGGGCGAGGTGTTCCACGTCGGAACTGCCCTCGTTTCCGTGGGGCTGCTCGGCCTGCTCGCCCTGCTCACCTATGTTCTGGTCGTCAACGCCGAGCCGTCGATCCGGCAGTTCGGGTTCGCGTTCCTCACCACGTCGACGTGGGGCGGGATCCATAACGTCTACGGCGCGGCGCCCCAGATCGTAGGCACGCTGGTCACGAGCGCGCTTGCCCTCCTGCTGGCGGTCCCGGTGGCCCTCGGGTCCGCGATCTTCCTCTCCGAGATGGCCCCGGGGTGGGTGCGCACTCCCATCACCTACGCCGTGGACCTCGGCGCCGCCGTCCCCTCGGTGGTCTACGGATTCTGGGCGTACATGGTCCTCATTCCACTCATGCGGGACTCGGTGGAGCCCGGCCTCTCCTGGCTCTCCGGAGGCCGCGGACCGTTCTCTGCGTCTCAGGGATTCACCGGCTCCGGCCTGTTCACTGCCTCGGTCGTGCTCGCGGCCATGGTCCTCCCCACGATCGGGGCGCTCTCCCGCGAGGCACTGCGGGCCGTGCCTCAGGTCCAGCGCGAGTCGGCCCTCAGCCTCGGGGCGACCCGGTGGGAAGCGACCCGC
>JASHYQ010000071.1 GCA_030042955.1 Thermoplasmata archaeon | reverse complement strand
GAAAGCGCGCTGTTCGACCTGCGCGATTCCCGAGACTTCGACGTCAATCCGATGGTGCACGTGGGGGGGCTCTCCCTCACGCCCTACACGGTTCGGCCATACGCCACTCTGGAGATCCGAATCGAGGCCATGCATCGCCAACTCAGCGGGGTGCCCCTGGCGCTTAGCCGCGGATTAGACCGGCTCGAGCCCGCGGTGCCCGCCCCGTTCGTCCGGCTCGCCATCGGCATCGCTCGCGGCCTCGAAGCGAACTACCGCGGCGTGGAGCCTCTCGTTCGGTCCTTTAGCGACGCCTCCTTCGAGTGGATTCGAGAGGTCCGAGACCCGGCGATCGACGCCGTACGATCGTTCGCCGAGCGGCTCGAGCAGGAGTGGCTGCCCCGCGCGACCCAGGACTATGCATTGGGGGAGGAAAAGTTCCAGCGGCTTCTCTGGGTCCGCGAGCGCGTCCGAGTTCCGATCCCGGATCTCCTGAAAGCCGGTCGGGCCGACCTCGAGCACAATCAGAGCCGGCTTCACGCAATCGCGGCGGCAGCGCATCCCCCGACGGACGGACCCGGTCTGCTCCAGCGGGCGGCGGCGACCCATCCGACCGCGACCGAACTCATCGACCGCGCCCGGGTGTTCGTCGAGGAGATGAAGCTCTTCATCCGAGAGAAGGAACTCGCAACGATACCCGAGCCCGCCGTCTGTCGAGTGGAGGAGACCCCACCCGACCACCGCGGCCTGTCGACGGCGAGCATGAACTCCCCCGGTCCGTTCGAGACCGCCGGGCAGGAGGGGATGTACTTCGTGACGCCGGCCGACCCCGGATGGTCCGCCGAGACGCAGGACCAGTGGCTCCGCTCCTTCAACGACAGCGTCCTGCGCAACGTGACCGCGCACGAGGTCTACCCCGGCCACTTCCTGCAGTTCCTGCACTTGCGTCGGTCCACCAGCAGCCTGGCCCGGAAGATCATCCTCTCCGGTGCGTTCATCGAGGGCTGGGCCCACTATGCGGAGCAGGTCGTCGTCGAGCAAGGTCTCGGGGCGGGAGCGCCCGAGGCCGAAGCGGCCCAGATCTCCGACGCGCTCCTCCGGGACTGCCGGCTGATCTCGTCGATCGGCTTACACACCCAGGGGATGACCGTCGCCCAGTCGACCGAACTCTTCGAACGGAAGGGGCTCTGCGAACCGATCGTGGCGCAGCGAGAGGCCGGGCGGGGAACGTACGACCCGGTCTACTTCGGATACACGCTCGGTAAGCTCGCCATCTTGGACGCGCGCCGGCGCCATCTCCAATCTCGATTCGGAGGATCGCTCCAGGCGTTCCATGACCGCGTGCTCAGCTTCGGCGCACCCCCGGTCGGCTTTCTCGACGAGCTGCTGCAGTCCTCGTAAGTCCGAACGCCGCGGCGGTCCGACCTACGACGTGGCGCCGCAGGTCGGGCAACGCCCACGGCTCTCGTCGTAGGTCGAGCGGCAGTACGGGCAGCGCATCAGGACCGTCTGGGCCGGTGGTGGGGGCGGGACATGTACCTGCACCGTGATGGGAGCCGGGCCTGTTCCGAGGGTGGGCGGCGGGGCATCCCGTTTCGCCCCGGCAAAGAACTGACGCCAGACCTCGGGATGGTCGACCACGAAGTCGACCTCCCCCCGATGGGTCTGGAACCGGAGCCGAGAGGAATCGAAGAACCGGATCCGGAGTCTCGGCCGGTTGACGTGAGCGTCGCTCACGAGGTCGAGCGGGAGGTCGAGCAGGGTCGACGTCGAACCTGGGCGGATCAGGCCGGGGCGTGTCACCTCAAACACGAGTCGATAGTTCGTGAGGAAGAGGAGTCCCGCCGCCCTCTGGTGGGTGAGGGACGTCGCCGGTCCCTGGGTCAGGACCTTCTCCCCGTGGTGAAGGATCATGGCTGGTGGGGCCTCGCCGATTCGACCCGGCCCGGTCTCGGGGTCACTGCCCTTTCTTGCCCTTCTGCAGGTCCTTCCCGAGGGTCTCCAATTCCTTGCCTACCTCGTGGACCGCCTTCCGAGTCAGTTCGCTCACGTCGCGGACCGCCAGCTTCGCTTCGCCGAGGGCGGCCTTGCCGGTGCGCTTCGCTTCCGTGACCACCGCTTTGGTCGCCTCCACGGTTTCCGAGGCGACCTTCCGCACCGATCCCGTCGTACGCGACGAGCTGGGCGGGGATAGTACTGCCGGCCGACCGCAGGCCGGGCAGGCGTTCGCTCCCAGGGGTAGGAGGGCTCCGCATCCATCGCAGTTCATGGCCTTCGCTCCGAGGACTAGCGTATCCTCCGCGGTCAGATATGGAGGTTCCCTCGGGGAAATCGGTCGCGGCGGACCCCCCGGGGGAGCTCATCTAGCCTCCCAGTGTCGGGACCTCGGGTAGGCACGCATGGAGGACCGGGAAGGGTTCGTCTCCATCCTCGGCTACAAGCAGTACTATCGGGCGGTGGGACCGGAGGATGCGTCGGCGACGATTGTTACCCTGCACGGGGGGCCCGGGAGTAGCCACCACTACCTGCTGTCGCTCCGGGACCTGACCCGGTGGGGCTACCGAGTCATCTTCTTTGACCAACTGGGTTGTGGGAGCTCGGAGATTCCCCCGACTACGGACCAATTCAGCCTCGAGCACAACGTCGAGGAAACGGAGGCTATTCGGCAGGAGCTCGGACGCGGGAAGGTGCACCTGATCGGGTCCAGCTACGGCGGACTGCTCGCACTCGCGTACGCGATCAAGTATCAACAGCACCTGCGCAGCCTCGTGACCGTCGGCGGTCTCGCCGACGTGCCATTTGCCGCTGCCGAAATGGACCGCTTGATCGATGAGCTACCGCCGGAGGACGCCAAAGCAATCCGCGTCCACGGAGACCGGGGTGAGCTCCAGCACCCCGACTATGTCCGGGCGACCCAGCGGTTCTACCACAGCTACGTCTGCAGGCTCCCGACCTGGCCGGTCGAACTCACGCGGTCACTCCAGCTCGGAGACGAGCGTCCGGTCTACCGGTACATGAACGGTCCGAACGAGTTTACGATCACGGGGACGATCCGGGATATTGACCTTCGTCCCCAATTGGCTACGATCCGCGTTCCGACCCTGGTCCTCGGGGGGAAGTATGATGAGGTTACGCCCGCGGTGGCGGACCTGATTCACGCCGGCATCCCTGGCTCTCGACGCGTCACCTTCCCGGAGAGTTCCCATACCCCCTTCTGGGAGGAACGCGACGCGTTCATGTCGACGGTCGCGTCGTTCCTTACCGGAGTGGACCGGGGCACGGACCCCGGGTCCACCCGAACGTAGAAACGGCCGGGCCCGGATTCCGGGACGTGGCGGAGGACCCCCGGCCCCCGGCTTGGGATCTGTACTGGGCGACCGTCGAGGGGCAACTCGGGACCGGCCCAAGCGGATTCGTTCGCTGGGCCCTCCCGTTTCTGCGCTCGGTCCCGGGCACGGACCTGGTCGAAATCGGCTCAGGCGCCGGACGGGACCTGGGATATCTCTTGGAGAACGGATTCTCGGTCCGGGGCGTCGACTTCTCCTCGGAAGCGGTCCGCATCTCGCGCCAGCTCCTCGCAACCCTCGCGCCGGAGGTCTCGGCCCGGGGCCACGTCGAGGTCGGCGACGCCACGGCGTTTCTCGCAGGCCTGCCGGACCGCCACCTCTCCGGGGTCGTCGGTCTGGTCCTGTACGAGACCTTCTCGGACCGAGAACTGGACGAGCTCTTCCGGGGCATCCTGCGGACCCTCCGCCCCGGCGGGGTCCACCTCTGGTGCGTGCGCGACGACGTCCATCCCCTCCGCGAAAAGGTGACGATGGTCCCCCCGAACCAGGGAGGGCCTCCGGGCCGGGCGGTCGATCACACGTTCTTCTCGCGCTCGAAATGCGACACTCTCACGGGGCTCGGATTCGAGCGCGTCGCACTCGAGCCCCGGGCAGAGACCCACTACTTCTTCGTTGCCGACCGAAAACCGGTCGCCAGCCCACCGGCCGCTCAGTGACGCCGCTTCGGATGCACGACTTCGATCCAGATCCCGTCGGGGTCCGCGACGTACCCGAGGTCGTAGTCCTCGGCGTGCTCGACCTCTCGGACGACTCGGCCGCCCAGCTCCACCAACCGCGAGGCCATCGCGTCCACGTCGTCGACCTCGAAGGCGAGGTGGTCGAGCTCGCTTCCCGGGGTGTACCGGGCCCCGGGATACCAGTTGAGCTCGAGGAGCTGATGGCCCCCCGGGCTCCGGAGGGTCGCGGTCTCGCCGCCGGTGGCAGCAACCAGGTCCCGCCCGACGACCTCCATGCCAAGGCCCTCCCGGTAGAACCGGAGCGACCGCTCCAAGTCGGTCACCTCGATACCGGTGTACAGGAACTTCATTCCCGGGCGTCAAGGCCCGGGAGCCCTTCAACCTGCCGGAACCGGATGGACCGGCGGATCCACTCGGATCGCCGCTCAGCGAACGGCTTTGGCGCCCGCCTCGGCGACGGCGTGGTCGTGCTCGACGGTACTGCCGCTCACGCCGATGGCTCCGATGACCTCGCCCTGGGCGTTCTTGATCGGCACGCCGCCCGGGAAGGTGATGAGGCCCTCGTTGGAGTGCTCGATGGCGTAGAGAGGGCCGCCCGGCTGGGACAGCTTGCCGAGCTCACCCGTGTTCATGTTGAAGAACCGGGCCGTACGGGCCTTCTTGTGCGCGATATCGATGCTCCCGATCCACGCCTCGTCCATCCGGATGAATCCCTTGAGATTGGCCCCGGCGTCGACGATGGCGATGTCCATCTTGGTCTTGAGTTCCTGCGCCTTT
>JASHYQ010000004.1 GCA_030042955.1 Thermoplasmata archaeon | reverse complement strand
ACGAGCGGGAGGTTGCGGGTTCGGACGTAGCGGAAGACGCCGCGCGCGAGGTTCACCTGCTGCGCCTGGTCGTGGAGGGACGGCAGGGCCGGGGAGAGGAGGAGGATGATCGCGTCCGCGCTCTGGACGAATCGGCCGAGCAGGGTGAGGCCGCGGCGCCAGAGGTCCCGCCGGTCGGGCCTCCAGGAGTCATAGTGGGGGATGACGCGGCAGGTCTTCTCCGTGACCTCGCCGGTCTCGGAGTCGAGCCAGAGCCGGTCGTAGGTGAAGTAGTCGGCGATGATCCCTCCGGCCTCGTCGATGGTCTGCAGCTCCATCGGCTTCGACCCCGCCTCCCCGTCGGGGGCGCCGTAGCGGAACCGCATCTTCATCTCGATGAACTGGTTGAACTTCGTCGGCAGGGGGTACTTCGTGAGGACTCCCTGCTCCTCGCGTCCGGCGGCGAGCTCCACCCAGAGCTTCTTCCGGTCTTCCATCGGCCGGTTCACGTAGAACCGGCTCGTCGTTTCGAGGCTCCCCTCCGGGTCGGTCGGGTCGGTGGTCTCGTAGGTCGTCTCCTCGAGCGCGACGTCGTTCTCGAGGTCGCCGAAGATCGGGAGCTGGCCGCCCTCCGTACGGGCGGGGATGTAGAGGATCGGCAGGTTCAGCCCGAAGTGGCCGGCGAGGAAGCGGAAGTACGTCGTCTTACCCGATGCCGGGATTCCCACCACTGCGATGCGGGCGGTGTCGGGACCCTTTACCGTCTCGCGCTTCGCTCCCGGGGCGCGGCGTCTCTTCGTCGTGACCTTGACCTCGCCCATCGAACGGTGCTCCCTACCTCATCTCCGCCAAGCACACCTCAATAAAATCAAGCGCCCCCTCGGCCACGGGGCCGGCCGAGGCCAGGTCGAGGCGGGCGTCCTGGAGTTGGCCGAAGACCTGCTCGACCGCCGCCTCGTGGTTCACGGCCGCGTCCTGGAGGTCCCCCGCGCTCGCCAAGCGGGTGAGCTGGTAGGTGCCGCGGAGCTCCATCAGTTTCGCGAACAGGTCGCCCAAGCGGTCCCGGATCTTCGGGTCCGCGGCCGAGAGCCGATGCTCGGTGTCATCGATGAATCGGACAAGCGTCTCCGTCTCTTTGTCGTTTTGCATCCGCGCCTGGAGGAGCGCGAGTCGGCGGAGGATCCGGGTCTGGGAGGCGGGGGGCAGCTTGTCGACCTCGGTCCAGGCCTGGAGGAGCGCCCGGGCCGCCTCTACAATCGCACGCCGGGCAAACTGGATCCGAGCTTCCCAGTAGAGCCGGGTGACGGGAGGGAGAACTCCCACGGAGCGCTGGACCAGCGAGAGCGCCACGTCGAACTGGCCGCCGAGGTAGGCCTCGACGATCTCCCCGAGCGGGCCGTACCGCTCCTTGAGATTGGCCGGCGTCACCCCGGTCGAGGAGGCGAGGACGTCGACCTCGAGGTCCTGGACCTCCGAGTACGGCTCGACCGCCGCCGAGGCGCCGGGTCGGAGCCGCGAGACCGTCGCGTGCTGCTGGGGCTCCTTGAGAGCGCGGGCGGCGTTCGCCGCATGCTGGGCGAGTTCCTCCGGGTGCAGGTCCTCGATCGGTCGGTCGTCCTCGTATCCGACGTCCAGGAAGGCGTTCACCATCTGGACGAAGAGGGCCGAGCCGGTGGTGACCTCCTGGAAGCTGTAGGCGGCCGGAAGACCCAGGTCCTGAGCACGCCGGGTCATCTGGCCGAGGAGCTCCTGGATCCGGGCGGCGTCGACCCCCTTGTCCCGCTCCATCCCGTTGCCAATGCCGATGACGCGCAGGGTGAGGGCCGACTGCGGTGGAAGCATGTAGGTCACCAGGTCGACCCGTCCGCTGGGAGGAGGGGGCTGGCCCGGGAGGTTGACGGTGAACCGGTTGGAGGCGTTGTCCCACCCGTCGGTGACGAGGACCAGGTTGCCCTGGACCCCACGGGGTCCCAAGCGCAGCATGTCCGCCCCCGCCGCGAGGGCATCCCAGATCGCCGACCGCCCGCTCGGGTTCAGCAGCGAGATCAGGTTCTCGATGTACGGGAGGTTCTCCTTGCGGATCTCGCCGAGCGGCACCGGAGCCCGCACGGTCTCGGTGAACGTCACGAGCCCGAAGAGGGCGCCGGTGGAGGCGGCGTCCTGCAGAATGCGGAAGACGGCGGTGCGAGCGACCTCGATCTTCTGCCGCTCGGTCTGCTGGGGGTCGGTGTCCGGGAGCGGGGCGAGCATGCTCTTAGAAAGGTCAAGGACCAGGACGTTCCGCTCGCGTGCGGGAGGCGGCGGCGGCGGGGCGGTGTCGGTACCATCCTGCATGAACGCGGCTTACTCCAAACGGTCGCGAAGTCCGTAGGGCTAGTTCGGCAGCGTCCCCCGAAGCCGGCCCCGGCTGCGCACACGCCTATTTACCCAGGGTGGAGTATTTCTTGCTTCCGCCGGGACACCGCCGTATAACCGGGGATCCGGGCCCTTCCCGGTCGGCGGAACGGCTGACCGGGCAGCGGCCGTGGCAGAATCTGCCTCGCCGCAGGTACCTTTATAAATGGCCAACGGTCGGGGCGCCCCACATGGGCAATATCCGCCAGACATACATCAAACGGGTCGCGATCGAGCTGATCCGAACGCACCCGGAAGCGTTTGACGGAGATTTCGCCCACAACAAGCAGAAGGTCCTGGAGCTCACGGACCTCGGCACCGTCGTCGACGGCCAGATGCAGGTCCATTACAAGAAGCTCGCCAACCGCATCGCGGGCTACGCGACCCGCTACATCAAGCGCAAGCGCGGAACCTAGGCGGACCGGCCGCCCAGCGCCCCGTCGTTAGTCGAAGAGGGCCAACCCCTCTTGGAGGTGGACGATCTCCACCGGGGTCGTCGGTCGTCCCACGAGCATGCCGTGGGTGTTGGCGACCAGGCACGCGCCGACGATCGGTACTCCGAAGTCGGCGGTCGAGCGGTGGACCGGCACCTGGAGCAGCTCCTCCAGCACCCTCGCCTCTCCCTCCGTGGTCCGGGGGTGCACGACTACCCCCTTGTTGGTCGCGATCCCGGCCATCCCGACGGTCCCGAGCCC
>JASHYQ010000070.1 GCA_030042955.1 Thermoplasmata archaeon | reverse complement strand
CTGGGTCCGTCTCCAGCTTCTCCCGCCACCCCCTCGGCGTGGACGACGACCCTCCCCCCATCAGATCCACGCTCACGAGATGATCGTCCTCCCCGCCTACAACCCCCTCGCCGGCACCGAGGCACTCAACCGACAACGTCCCGCCCGGGGACGGACGTTCCTCTACCACCGCTTTCTCTCCCAGGGGAGCGCGCGGGCCTACCTGCTGGATGGGACCGACCTCGGTCCCCTTAGGGCGGTGGAGCCCCACGAACGAGCAAGGCGCGAAGGATTGCCGAGTCCGTGACCGGCGGAGCGCACCGGTTCCCGAAGCAGACGAGCGCACGCACCGCCGACCCTGTCCGGGCCGCCTCCAGCTCCTCCGGGAGGGAAAAAGGGGGCGGGGGCCGGCCCGCAAACACCGCGCAGAGCGGCGCCCAGGTCTTCTGAGCGACCCGCACCAGCGTGTGGGCCGCCGGGCCGCTCCCCTCCACGACGACCGTGACCGGCTCCGTGGCCAGCCAGCCGGCCGCGAGGGCTGCCCCGGCGGCGAATAGGCCGGTATGCCCGACGCGGGACCCGACGGGGGCCAGCAGAGCCGCGGCCTTCTCGCGCCAGGCGTCGTCGTGGACGAGGCCGCTGAGCCGCAGGAAGGCGAGGGCCGCGCCCGAGTTCGCAGAGAGGTGCGGGCTGTCTTCGAGGGGATAGCTCGGCTCGTTCAGCCCTCCCACCGAAGGCCCGTCGTAGAACCGGGGCGAGAGGTCGCGCAGCAACCCGTCCTCGCCGCGGTACTCCCGGTCGACGAGCGTCAGGAGCCGGAGGGCCGGGGCGAGGTATGTGGGGTCGGCTCGCGCGACCGCGAGCTCGAGGAGGCCGGCCGCGAAGGCGACCTGGTCCTCGAGATGCCCTCGGCCCCGACCCTCGCCGCCCTCGATGCGGTGGGCGACCCCCGACTCCTCGGAGTACGCTTCGGCGAGAAAACGGTCGGCCGCCCGCCGCGCATCCGCGACGATGGTCGGTTCGTCCAGGAGGACCCCGGCTCGGGCGAACGCACCGATGAACCGTCCGTTGATGTCGGCGTACAGTGCGCGGTCGACCGCCGGCGCGGGGCGACGGCTCCGGGCGGTGCGCAACTGCTCGAGGACGTTCGTCAGCACCGGCGCGGGGTTGCCCGCAAAGGGGAGCCCTTCCGCCGCTTCCCGCAGGGGAAGCATTCGGAAGAGGACGTTTCGGTCGGGGTCGTGGGGCATCCGGCCGTCCGTCCCGACCCCGAAGAACCGGGTGGCGAAGCGGTACTCGTCTGCCGGCAGGATCGTCTTCAGCTCGGCGCGGCTCCAAGTGAAGTAGCCTCCGTCGTCGCCCGGTGCATTGTCAGCGTCCTGGCTCGCCCCGAACCCTCCGGCGGGGTCCGCCAAGACCTCTCGGACCCAGCCGACCGTCCCACGGATCACGTCATCGAAGCGCGGGTCGCCGAAGCGCTGGGCTCCCTCGGTATAGACGTCCAGCAGCGCGGCGTTGTCCACACCCATCTTCTCAAAGTGAGGAATGTGCCAGCCTTCGTCGACCGAGTACCGGTGGAACCCGCCGCCCACCTGGTCGTACATCCCGCCGTCCGCCATCCGGACGAGCGTCTCTCGGGCCCGCTCGTCGCTGAGGGCCCGCCGGCTGGCCCGGGCATCCCAGAGAAGGAGGGAGACCGCGGTCGGGTGGGGGAACTTCGGGGCAGTCCCGAAGCCGCCGTGGGCCGGGTCGTAGCTCGAGTGCACCTCGGCGAGCACCGCAGCGAGCAGGGCGTGCGCCTCGCGGCTCCCGCCGGCGCGCGCGGCGCGCATCCGTTCGAGCGCCCCCTGAATGGCCTGGGCGTTCTGCCGGATCGTTTCGGGTTCCTCCTTCCAGAGGCGGGCGACCTCTTTGAGGACCCGTCGGAGCCCCGGGCGCCCGTGCCCGTCCGTCGGAGGGAAGTACGTGCCTCCGAGGAAGACCTCGCCCTGGGGAGTGAGGAACGCGGTCAGCGGCCACCCGCCCTCTCCCGTGAGCGCGCCGACCTGTCGCTGGTAGCGTCGGTCGACCTCGGGGTTCTCATCCCGGTCGACCTTCACCGCAACGAAGCTCTGCCCGAGCAGCCGGGCGACCTCGGGGTCGGCGTACGTCCCCTCGTCCATGACGTGACACCAGTGGCACCACGAGGCCCCCACGTCGAGGAGGATCGGGCGGCCGGTCCGCTGGGCCAGCTCGAACGGCTCCGGGCCCCACGGGAACCAATCGATCGGCTGGCCGGCGGCCGAGCGGAGGTACGTCGACGCCGCGCCGGCGAGGCGGCTTCCCCTCGCGACCGCGGGCTCCTCCGCCATGCCTCTCGTCCGGCCCGGACCCTCTTACGGTTGTCGGGCAGATAGACGGGCCGATAGTTGGCGGGCGTCGAAGCGTAACCGGCTGTCGAAGGCGTTACCGCCCCGGCGCTCGTTATAAAGGCCCCCCGAGTGCCCGGTTGAGGCGTTCCCGATGGAGATGCAACCGGGCCAGATGGCCTACGACCGGGCCATCACCGTCTTCTCGCCCGACGGACGACTCTTCCAGGTCGAGTACGCTCGCGAAGCCGTCCGGAGGGGCGCGACCACGGCGGGGGTCGTCTACAACGGCGGCGTAGCCCTAATCGCCGACCGGCGGATTCCGAACCCGAAGCTCGCCGAGGCCGCTAGCCTCGAGAAGATCCACCAGATCGACGAGAACATCGCCTGCGCGACCGCCGGACTCGTCGCGGACGCCCGCGTGCTCGTCGACTACGCGCGGCTCGCGGCCCAAGTGAACCGGGTCACTTACTCCGAGCCGATGTCGGTGGAGCTCCTGGTGCGCCGGATCTGCGACTACAAGCAGCAGTACACTCAGTTCGGGGGCGTTCGACCGTTCGGCACCGCCCTCTTGGTCGGTGGCTACGACGACTCGGGCGTCCGTCTGTTCGAGACCGAGCCCTCGGGCTCGCTGACCAGCTTCAAGGCCGACAGCACGGGCGGCAACAAAGGCCCGGTCATGGACCTGTTCGAGCAGAAGTACCGCCCCGGCCTGGACCGCGACGCGGCCATCCTCCTCGCCCTCGAGGGGCTCCGGGCGGGCCTGGACGAGGGGGGGAGCCTCACCCAAGTTGAGGTCTGCACCGTCGACGTGGGGAAGGGGATGACCCGGTTGAGCCCGGACGAGGTCCAGAAGTTCGCCGCCCGCCTGCCCCCGGCTCCTTCGTCCACCCGAGCTTCCCGGCCATAGGCCTGAGGGGGGACGAGCCCCGATGGTCAAGGTCGAGGACGCCGTCATCGCCCGGTGGGAGTCGGGCGGCAACCGGTTCGAGGTCCTGGTCGACCCGAAGGCGGTCCAGGACCTGAAGGACGGGAAGGACGTCGACCTCTCCGACAAGCTCGCGCTCGACCAGGTCTTCAAGGACGCGAAGAAGGGCGACAAGATCTCGGAGGAGTTCCTCGAGAAGACGTTCCACACCCGGGACCTCGGCACGATCGCGAAGCAGATCGTCCAGAAGGGCGAGGTCCAGGTCACCACCGAGCAGCGCCACCAGCTCCAGGCCGAGAAGCTCCGCCAGATCGTTCAGACGATTGCGCGCAACGCGATGAACCCTCAGACCGGGGCCCCGCACCCACCCGCCCGCATCGAGGCGGCGATGACGGAGGCGAAGATTCACGTCGACCCGTTCCGCCCCGTGGATGCGCAGGTCCAGGAGGTCCTCGCCAAGCTCCGACCGCTCCTCCCGATCCGCCTGGACGTCGTCAAGGTCCGGATCCGACTTCCCGCCCAGCACTACCCCCGCGTGATCGGGGAGCTGAAGGGACTGGGCCGCCTGCTCGACGAGCAGTGGCTGGGGGACGGGTCGTGGAGCGGCGTGATCGAAATTCCCGCCGGGGTGCAGACGGAGCTGTACGAGAAGCTCAACGCGCGGACGCGCGGCGCCGCCGAGACCGCTTTGGTTAAATAGGCCCCCCCGGTCGAGCGGGCCGGTGCAGCACACACAATGTCCCAAGGTCATCGACCGGGCCACCGTCGGCGTGGCCGCGGGGATTCGTCCTCGCATCCCTCTCGGGATCGCATACTAGTTCTCCCCGGGGAGGAGCTCCCGAGCGAGGGCCTCAAGCCCGGCGCGGGGACCTACCGCGTCGGGGGGAGGCTGTACGCCAGCGTGCTCGGCCTGCTCTCGCCCCGCCCTCCGTTCCTTTCGGTGATCCCGCTGTCGGGGCGGTACATCCCGAAGGCCGGCGACACGGTCATCGGGACCGTCACCGACTGTCAGACGACCTTCTGGCTCCTCGACATCGGAGCCCCCCGGTGGGCGCCCCTCCATGTCACGGGCACCCCCTGGAAGGTCGAGGTCGGCGAGACCGACCGGTACCTGCACGTCGGCGACGCGGTGGTCGTCCGGGTCGAGAGCCTCGAGGCCACGGGCCGGATCGGCGTGACGATGCTGGGCGATGGCCTCGGGAAGCTCGAGGGCGGGACGATTGTCACGGTCTCCCCCGCCCGCATCCCCCGGGTGGTCGGCCGGAACGGGTCGATGATCCAGACGATCACCTCGCACACCGGCGCGCAGATCGCCGTCGGCCAGAACGGACGGATCTGGATCGGGGGAAGCTCTGAGGCGATCCAGCGGGCTCGTGAGGCCCTCGAGATGATCGAGGAGCACGGCCAGCGGGCCGGCCTGAGCGATCGCGTGGAGAGCTACCTCGTTTCCACCGACGCCACCGACGACCGGGGACCGGCGCGGCCCCCGGGGGAGACCGCCCATCGGGACGCGATCCCGCACGAGCTGCCTCCGACGCCCGAGCCGAGCGGTGACTTCGACGCGGACGATGCCGCGGACGATGCGGGAAACGACTCGGACGGCTATTGACATTCCAAGGAGCACAACATGGGAAGCGTAGGAGCAAAGGACGTTCCGGTCCTGCTGAGCCCCGAAGGGCTGCGGATCGACGGACGGCGATTGGACGAACTTCGACCGATCCGGATCCAGGCCGGCCCCCTGCATCAGGCGGACGGGTCTGCCTTCGTCGAGTGGGGCCAGAACAAGGTGATGGCCGCGGTGTACGGGCCCCGCGAGGTCCATCCGCGCCATCTGCAGCAGAACAACAAGGCCGTCATCCAGTGCAAGTACAACATGGCCGCCTTCTCCGTCGACGAGCGGAAACGGCCGGGCCTCGACCGCCGTTCGCAGGAAATCTCGAAGGTGATCGCCGAGGCGTTCGAGTCCGTGGTGTTCGCCGAGGAGTTTCCCCGGACCAGCATCGACGTCTACATCGAGGTCCTCCAGGCGAACGCCGGGACCCGCTGCGCGGGCCTCGTGGCGGCCTCGGTGGCCCTCGCGGACGCGGGGATCCCGATGGTCGACCTCCTTCCGGCGGTGGCCGTCGGCAAGGTCGCCGGCGCGATCGCTCTCGACCTCAAGAAGGAAGAGGACAACTTCGGCGAGGCGGACCTCCCGATGGCCCTCGTGCCGCAGTCCGGCCGCCTCGTCCTCCTCCAGATGGAGGGACACATGACCCCGGAGGAGCTCTCCCAGTCGCTCGACCTGGGCGTGCAGGGCTGCAAGGTCATCTACGAGAAGATGAAGCAGGCCCTCCGCGACCGGTACACGACCGCCCGCCTCCCCGCCGAGGGACCATGAGCGGCGAGGTCGCGACCGAGATCCGCACGACCCACATCCTCGACCTCGCGGCGTCCGGCAAACGACTCGACGGTCGGGGACCGGACGACTACCGTCGGGTCCTCATCGAACCCGGGTTCGTCGCCACCGCGGACGGCTCCGCGCTCGTCCGGATCGGCGAGACGGCCGTCGTCTCCGGTGTCAAGCTCGAGCCGGGCAAGCCGTTCCCGGACACCCCGAACGCGGGCGTGCTCACCACGAACGCCGAGCTGGTTCCCCTCTCCTCGCCGATCTTCGAGCCCGGACCCCCGCAGCCGGGGGCCATCGAGGTCTCTCGCGTCGTCGACCGGGCGATCCGGGCCGCGGAGTCGATCGACCTCGCCCGGCTCTGTGTCGCCCCCGGGGAGAAGTCCTG
Source organism: Thermoplasmata archaeon (assembly GCA_030042955.1). Lineage (GTDB taxonomy): Archaea > Thermoplasmatota > Thermoplasmata > Lutacidiplasmatales > UBA184 > Lutacidiplasma. The sequence continues at coordinate 4,345 of JASHYQ010000070.1, read as the reverse complement.
GGTCTGCTACGTCGACATCCACGTCCTCGACCACTCGGGGAACCTTATCGACGCGGCGATGCTGGCCGGGATCACCGCCCTCGCGCACTCCACGGTACCGGCGAAGCGGTTCGAGCTGGCGGAGGCCGATTACCCGCTCGAGGTCCAGCACTTCCCGGTCGAGTGCACGTTCGTCCGCCTCGGCGACTCCATCGTGGTCGACCCCTCGTTCGACGAGGAGCAGGCGGCCCAGGGTCGTCTCACGGTGGCGACGGACGAGCTCGGACGGGTCGTCGCGATGCAGAAGGGCCTCGTCGGGGCGTTCTCGCCCGACGACGTCCGCAGCGTCGTCCAGCGGGCGCTGACGCACGGGGACCGCCTGCGCAAGATGGTGCAGGGAGGGACCGCATGAGCAAGCGCACGAAGAAGGTCGGCGCGACCGGTTGGATGGGCCCGCGGTACGGGATCCGGATCCGCCGTCGCGTCCTCGACATCGACCGGGCCCGCATCGCTCCCGCGGCCTGCCCCCGGTGCTCGACGATGACGCTCGAGCGCGTCGCGAGCGGGATCTACGAGTGCCGCCGGTGTGGGACCCGGTTCGCGTCGAACGCCTACGTCTTCGAGGCCCCGCCGTCGATCACACGCACGGAAAAAGAGCCCGTGACGGGCAACGCTTAAGCGGCCCGAGCCGGTGGATTCTCCATGTTCCGGTGCATCCGCTGTCAGGAGGCCCTGCCCTCCGACGCGAACCTCTTCGGGGTCCGCTGCGACAACTGCGGCGGGAAGATCTTCACGAAGGAGCACCCCAACGTGAAGAAGGTCCTGAAGGCGCGCTAGCGCCGGGCCGCCCCCTCGATCGGATAGCCCGCTCGACGGCACGCCATGGCCACGATCCGGCGCTTCTCGCCGCGAAGCACGCCGAGGTTCGCCCGAGCGGTGAGAGCGTAGAGCCGAAGCGCGGCCTCGCAGCTCTCCTCCCAGCTCGCCCCGTCGGTGCCGAGCGCCGCTCGCTGGAGGGACCGGAACGATGGTCCGGCCCACCGCCCCGCCCGCTCCCAGAAGCCGTTCTCCGTGTCCCCCAGGCGTTCGAGGGGGAGGACGCGGAGGAACGCCATGTGGTTCGCGAGGAGGTTCCGTTGGACTGACGCCGTCTCCCGTTCGCCGGTTTCGAGGGCGCGCAGGAGTTTCGCCACCTCCTCCGCCCACGCGGCGAGCTGGTCGGCGACGTAGAGGTCGCGCGCGCCGCGGACCGACTTCCAGCGGAACCGGCGGGCCTGGGCCTTCAGCCTTGCCGCCACCCCGCGGGGGTCGTGGAGGATACGGGCCTGCCGCCACCCCGGTACGGCTCCGTCGAGGCGGCCTGGGTTCCGCATCTCGGCGCGCTCGCTCGCCACGGTACTGAACTTCACGCAGACGAGCCGTCCCGCTCGCTCGAGGACCCTCGGCCGACCCCGTTTCCCGACGACCCACAGGTCGATGTCCGACCCTTGGTGGGCGTCGCCCCGGACCCAGCTTCCTGCGAGGAGAACGGCGGCCTGGCCCCGGGGGTCAACCTCGCGGGCCACGCGGGAGGCGATCCGCCGGACCTCCCGGTACTCGGCGGGCTCCGCCGGGGGGTTGCGGTGCCGCGGGGGTCGAGGCTGGGTCATAGCTCCCCTCGAGGGACGTCGAGGCGAATAGCGATGCTGACCTGGGACCGACAAACCGTTTCTGCGGCCACTCGCTTCCATTCACGTGAAAGGCCCGACCGTCCGGTTCCTGGGCGGAGTCCGCGAGATCGGGGGAAACAAGGTCCTGGTCGAAGACGGGCCGGACCGGGTCCTCTTCGATTTCGGTCCCTCGTTCTCGCCCCGGATCGAGGAGTTCTACGTGGACTACCTCCAGCCGCGCTCCAGTTGTCCGGCCAAGGACCTGCTCGAGTTCGACCTCCTCCCTCGAGTCTCCGGCCTCTACTCGAAGGAGGCGCTCGGTGACGCCGACCTTCCGTACGCCCCGCCCGAGATCCAGGCGGTGTTCGTGAGCCACGCCCACGCCGACCATGCGGGCTACCTCCGTCTGCTGGACCCCGAGATCCCGGTGTACGTGGGGGAGGGGACCCGGACCTTGATGGAGGCGATCGCGACCTCGACCCAGATGAAGTACGGGGACCACGCGTGGAGGGTCTTCCAGGACAGGACGGCCGTCCGCGTCGGTCGGATCGAAGTGGTCCCCTTCCCGGTCGACCACTCCATTCCCTTCGCCTACGGCTTCCTCGCGCGGACGAGCGAGGGAACGTTGGCCTATACCGGGGACTTCCGGCACCACGGGCCCCGCGCCGCCGATACCCATCGCTTCTTCTCGGCCGTGGCCAAGGAAGGAGTCGATTCCCTCGTAATCGAGGGAACGCGGGCCGGACCCGACCCGCGACGGAATCTCACGGAGGAGGGAGTCCGGTCGAGCGTCGACCGGGTCCTCGACGGCCACAAGGAACTCGCCCTCGCCTGCACCTACCCGCGGGATGTCGACCGTCTGACGACCCTTCACGCGGCGGCCACCGCCGCAGGGCGGGAGCTCGTCGTCTCCGTGCGGACCGCCCACCTGCTCACCCAGGTCGCCTCCCACCTCCCCCCTGCGGTCGTCCCGGTCCCTGGGCACTCCCCCGGTCTCCGCGTGTACGCCCGGCGGAAGCTGAAGTCGTACGTCTGGGAGCGCCCCTTCCTCGATACTGCCCTGACGGCCGAGGAGGTCCGGGCCCGGGGTCGCCACTACCTCCTCGCCCTCGATTTCGCCCACTTCCCGGAGCTGATCGACCTGCGCCCCGGCGCAGGGAGCCCCTTCATCCACTCGATGAGTGAGCCGTTCAGCGAGGACGACGTCTCGGACCAAGTCATGCACAACTGGCTCGACCACTTCGGGCTGGTCTTCCACCAGATGCACGCGAGCGGGCATGCCTCCGGCCCCGAGCTGCTCGATCTTGTCCGAACGACGCGGGCCCGGACCGTCTACCCGATCCATACGGAACACCCGGAGGCGTTCGAGGCGGCCGGCCCGACGGTCCGCTTGCCCGAGCTCGGGCGTACCTACCCGATCGCGGGCGGTCGGTGAACGGACCGGAGGGCCTGCCGGTGCTTCCGCGAGGTGCTATCTTCCGGGGCTCCTCTCGCCCCTCGTGGTCCCCGACCGACTCTCGACCGGCATCGACTCCGTCGACCGACTCCTGGGCGGGGGCCTCGAAACCGACTCGGCCACGGAGCTGTACGGCGAGGGCGGGAGCGGAAAGACCCTCTTCTGCCTGCAGGTGGCGTACCGGGTCGCCCGCGACGGGAAGTGGGTCTTCTACATCGACACGGAGGGGGTCAGCGTCGACCGGCTGCGGGCGATCGCGGGCGACAGCCTCGAGAAGCTGCTGAAGCGATTCCTCCTCTCTACCCCGAAGAACCTGGAGGAGCAGTCGGCCGCCGTGCGTACGGCCTGCGCGCTCGCCCGCGGGGGAAGGCGCCCGGTCGGCCTGTTGGTGGTGGACTCAGCCACGGCCTTCTACCGGCTCTCCCTTTCCGGGCCCGAAGAGGATGACGCCCGCCAGGCGCTCTCGCTCGAGATCGCCGAGCTGGTGCGAACCGCCCTCGAGGCACATACCGCGGTCGTGTTCACGAACCAGGTTTGGCGCAGCATGCGCGAGAACCGGCTCGAGCCTCTCGGCGGCTCGTTCCTCAACCACGCCGCCAAGACCATCCTCTCCTTCGAGCGCCTGCCGGGGGCGGAGCGCCGGGTGGTCTTGGTCAAGCACCGCGACCGCCCTGAGGGGTGGGCGAAGTTCCGGATCACCGACACCGGTCTCGAGGGAACGGGCGGCGGTTGAAAGGCCATAAGGTCGGGCGACCTGGCTCTCGACGTGGCGGACCCTCTCGAGGTCGCGGATGTCCCAACTCCCATCGGGACCTTCCGAGTGGCCTACCAGGGGTCGACGGTGCGGGTCGTGGACCTGCTCGAAAACGGGGTCTCGCAGACCGGTGTTCCCCCGGGCGCCCTCCGCCGCAAGCCGCCGTTCCCCGCCGGGAGCCCCCCACGTCAGCTCTCCGAGTACTTTCGAGGGAAGCGCTCCCAGTTCGAGCTCCGGGTCGAGCCGGATACCTCCTCCGCGTTCGACCGCACGGTCTGGTCGCACCTCGTCGACGTCACTGCCGGGCACACGGTGACCTACGGGGAGCTCGCTCGGCGCGCCGGCTTTTCCGGCTCGGCGAGAGCGGTCGGCGGCGCCATGGCACGGAACCCGATCCCGATCATCATCCCCTGCCACCGGTGCGTCGGCGCGAACGGCTCGATCACCGGATTCGGGCTCGGCCTGTGGAGGAAACGATGGCTCCTCGACCACGAGGGGGCCTGGCCG